>CABUAP010000147.1 GCA_902489675.1 uncultured Azospirillum sp.
TGTATATTTTTTTTAATACACATTTTTACACAAAACAAATTGATTTGCTTGATTCGCTTTTTCAAAACCTGCTATATTGCCTGCATAAAAGATAAAATAAGGTTTAAATTTCATATGAGTGAAAATATAAAAAAACGATCCGAATTGCGCTTTGAACGGGAAGCCAAAGCATTGCAAAAGAACCTGGAAAAACGCAAAAAACAGCAAGAGGCCTTACACAAAGCCCAAACAGAGAAAGAAAAAAATAATGGACAAACTAAAGATTAAAGGCGGCAAAAAACTAAACGGTCAAATCTATATCAGCGGTGCCAAAAACGCAGCGCTGCCATTAATTTGTGCCTCGCTTCTGACTAAAGAGAGAGTCACTTTGACCAATATGCCGGTTCTTTCCGACATCCGCTCCATGAACCTGCTCCTGGAACAACTCGGCACCCGAATCGACAGCCGTGACGAAGTGTTGGACGGAAACCCGTGCAAAATCTATACATACCAAACTCCCGAACTGGCCGGTTTGATTGCGCCTTATGATTATGTTCGCAAAATGCGCGCTTCTTATTATGTACTGGGACCTTTGCTGGCCAGAGAACACTATGTTGAGTTATCGTTGCCCGGCGGCTGCGCTATCGGCGCCCGCCCGATGGACATTCATTTGTCTGCGCTGGAACAAATGGGCGCTTCAATCGAAATCAAAAACGGATATGTTATAGCCAAAGCGGAAAACGGCCTGCAAGGCGCACACCTGATCTTTAATATCGCCTCCGTCGGCGCCACCTGCAACATATTAATGGCGGCCACCCTTGCCAACGGTACCACGGTCATCGAAAACGCAGCAATGGAACCGGAAATCGGCGATTTGGCCGAAATGCTCAATGATATGGGCGCTAAAATTTCAGGCATCGGAACTCCTGTTTTGACCATTGAAGGTGTTAAAACGCTGCACGGAACCATTCATAAAGTGATTCCCGATCGGATTGAAGCCGGCTCCTATGCTGTTGCTGCCGCCATCACCCGCGGCAAAATAGAATTGCTGAACGCTCAGGCAAATAATCTGAAAACACCGTTAAAAATTCTGCGAGAAATGGGGATCCATATCAGCGAAACGCCTAAAGGTATCTTGGTTGACGCCGAAAACTGCCGATTGGAAGGCAAAGACATTATGACCGATTTTTATCCCGGCTTTCCGACCGACCTTCAGGCTCAGTTCTTAACTTTGATGCTGACTGCGGAAGGCGCCTCAATGGTAACGGAAACCATTTTTGAAAATCGCTTTATGCACATCCCCGAACTGTTGCGAATGGGAGCCAACATCAACGTCCACGGACACGCTTCGGCAATTGTCCGCGGTGTCAAACAGCTTTACGGCGCCCAAGTCATGGCAACCGACCTGCGGGCATCTTTTGCTCTGGTGCTGGCCGGCCTGATTGCAGAAGGCGAAACCATTGTCAATCGCGTATATCATCTGGATCGCGGATACGAAAAACTGGAGGAAAAACTGCGCAGCGTCGGGGCGGAGATTACCCGGATTAAAGAACCGGATTAAAACACAAAACGACGCAACCATCGCAGAAACCCGTCGCTTCTGAGCCGATCTTGCCAAACAAAAGGAAAGCCCCATGATCACCATCCGCAAAGAAGAAGAAAAAGACTATCCGAAAGTAGAGGAAATCATCAGAAAAGCTTTTTGGAATGTCTATATACCCGGTTGCTGCGAACATTATCTGGCACATATTATGCGCTCCCATCCGGATTTTCTGCCGAAATTGGATTTTGTGATCACATCAGACGGCGAACCAATCGGCAGCATCATGTATACCAAAGCTAAACTGACAGCAGAAGACGGCCGGGAAAAAGCTATACTGACATTCGGCCCCTTTTGCATTTTGCCCGAACAGCAAAGAAAAGGTTACGGCAAACAACTGATGGAATATTCTTTTGCACACGCCAAAGTTATGGGTTATGATACCATTGTCATATTCGGCGCTCCGGGCAACTATGTCGGCCAAGGGTTTAAGAGCTGCAAACAATATAATATATGTTCGGAAAACGGCACTTTTCCGGCCGCCATGCTGGTCAAAGAGCTGATCCCCGGCGCACTGGACAGAACAAAATACATTTATCACTCCAGCCCTGTTTTTAATTTTGACGAACAAGCGGCAGAACGTTTCGACAGCGGATTTAAAAAGATGGAAAAGAAAAAGCTCCCGAGTCAGGAAGAGTTTTATATCCTTTCTCAAGCGATTATCCCGTAATTTTAAAGACAATATATTTCCCGGTAAACCGGGGGACTATTAAAGATTTAAGCCTAACAGTTTGACCACGCTCAAAGGCATGGAGCGGTATCTAACGGCACCTTAGCATTCAACCCCCATTAAAATGGGGGAATCTGTAAGGCATTAAGACGAACTTTTGTTGCTTGTCCGGTCGCAATATTCAGCGCCCGCTTTTGCCGTCAAACATCCGTCTCATCTGCGCCCAAAACTTGTTTTTAATCATGGACACATGATAGCTTTTCGCCCCTTCCTCGGCTCGAATTTTCTCCAGCTGTTCAATATATCCCATTTCCTTAAACTTTTGCTTTTTCTTAATCCTGAAAATTTTCAGCTGATTATTTGGAATTTTTTCCTTAATTTCCACCTCTCTCCGGGCAATATACGGATAAAAATCAACCCCGTTGATGGTAAAGCAATCCTGCATCAGCCGTTGATGCAAAAGACTGTCCGGCTGTGTTCCGTTATAGTTGGTTTTATTCAAGATATGAAGTGTGCGGGAAGTGTTATTCTTGAGATAAAGATTAAACTTTGTATCCATCCAGCTGTCAAACACCCCGTTTGAGATCATTTCGACCTCTGCCCGCGGAAAAATCCCGGCTTTAGGTTTCACTTTTCCTTTTTGAACCGCATCTTTATAAAATTGAAAGCGGGATGTAAAAAATGACAAATCATTACCATTTTCAAGATAATTTTTTCTTTGCTCCATCAATTGGGCAATATTGGCCGATACCTCATCAAGACAACATTCGACAAATTTATTTTCATAACTCTGCCCTGCGCGGCCGATTCCCGCTACCGCATTCAAATAATGCTGAAACTCATGCCGATACGTACAATTATACTTGTCATTATATTTATCAACAATTTTCTGTAAGCTTTCACTGTCTGCCTTAAAATAGCGCAAATTCAAACGATCATAGCTGTACATACCGAATGAAGGCAGATAACCAAGACTGTCTTTAGCCCCCATACCATAAACAATATCGGACATATACATTTTTTTGCTGCCTTTGGCATAGCGGACACGCACGGTATCAACCGTATTTTTTAACTTTATTTTTAAAAAACCTTCATGAATCTTAGCGTCTTTCATTCTAAAATCTGCCAGACTGTCCACATTTACCCATTTGCCGTCGGTTGTTGCCACGCGCCAGGCACCGTCGCGATATGTCAACCGTTCATAAAAGGTTTGCTTGCTCAAAGTATCTTTGCCGATCACCAGCCGGACTTTATCAAAATCGGCGGTTTTGGTTTGTGTAAGATGACGCATCAGAGGAAAAAAAGAAACACCGGCAGCAAGGCTGGCCACAAACGCAGCTTTTACTAAAAACTTTTTTGTTGTTGATTTAACCATCTGTATTTCCCCTAACATCCAAATTATAAAACATTTTTTGCCAAAAGCAAAGTTTTTTTGACAAAAATAAA
>CABUAP010000148.1 GCA_902489675.1 uncultured Azospirillum sp.
TCTTTGTTCTTTCTACTAAAAACAGAAAAATCAAAAAAATTCTTTTATAAAAAAATTTGATGATTGATACAAAAAAACAGCGGCAAAGCACATGGCGCCGCTGTTTTACGGGTCAAACCTTCTGTTTAGTGGGCAGCGTCGTTAGCAGCCGCCTGTTTGCGCGCGGCATAGAGCGCGGCAAAATCGATCGGGTTGAGCATAAACGGCGGCAAACCGCCTTCGGTCAGGCATTGTGTGACCACATTGCGGGCAAAGGGAAAGATCAACCGAGGCAATTCGATCATCAAAACCGGCTCAAGATGTTCGGCCGGAACATTTACTTCGGCATAGGCTGCATAGGTCAGCTCCAATACAAACAGCGTCTTATCCTCAACTTTACCGTTCATACTGATTGACAACTGGGAGGTATACATATTGTTTCCCTTGGGTTCGGACTTGACATCGACATGGACGTCAATTTTCGGTGCAGAGGTAATTTCTCCGAAAATTTCCGGCGCATGGGGAATTTCCAGCGACAGATCCTTAATATACTGGCTGTTGACGGCAATGGCGCCGATTTGCTTATTCTGAGCCTGTTCTTCCATTCTTCTTTCTCCTAAAACGGCAAATTGATTAAACGGCATTATCTTATAATAAATAATTCTAACGGTCAATATTTCCGGTTGATAATATCGGTATTTGTCTTTATATTATATAGCAGTTCAATTGATGATTTTACAGAGGGAAAAATGTCTGCATATCTGGATATTATAATTTTGCTTGTGGTGGTGGTCATGGTTTTTGCCAAATTGAAAACCCTGCTCGGAACCCGACCGGAAAAAGAAACCGAAATCAGCCGGGAAAGCGCGGCGAAAATCTTCGACATCCTGATGCAGGAACAAAACAAACGTCAGCCGCAGGCCGAAAACAACCAAACAGAACTTAAAGCCGACAGCGAAAACTTAAGCGAGAGCGAAAAAACACTGCTTTCGATCCCTGGTTTTAACCGCGATAAATTTTTAAACGGCGCCAAAAAAGCGTTTGAAATTATTGTTACCTCTTTTGCCAAAGGCGATGTTGCCACTTTGGAAAGCCTGGTCGGTAAAACGCTGCTGAAAAAATTTAAAGATATTATTGCTCACCGCAAAGAAGAAGGCATCAGCGCCGAAACCGATTTTATCGGTTTTAGCGAAGCTATTATCACCGACGCCAAGATCACCAAAAACGATTTGGCCAAAATCAGCGTTAAATTTGTTTCAGAACAAGTCAATATTCTGCGTGACAAAAGCGGCGAAGTTTTGGAAGGCGACGAAAACTTTATCCAGTCGATCACCGATATCTGGACTTTTGAGCGCAGCTTAAACGCATCAACCCCCAACTGGCTTTTAGTATCGACGAAAAAATAGATGAACAAAATTCCCGCACTTCTGCTTGTTTTGCTGCTTTTGACCGGCTGTCCCGACCGACGGGAAAAAAAGCCGGCGCCCACGGCCGAGATGCCGACTCAGGAAATTGAGCTGAGTGAAACAGACTATAATGAGCTGGAAGACTGGCAGAACGACAAACTTGATGATTTTATCAAACCCTTTGCCGCCAATTGTGAAAAAATCCAAAAGCTGAAAACAACGTATATTTATAACAGTAAAATTAAAATCAAAACAGCAGATTATCAGCGGGTATGCATGGAATTCTTACGCCGACAGATAAAAAATGGCAACGATTTTCGCACGTTTATCGAACAAAACTTTACCCCTTTTCTGATACAGACGGACGGCGGGGCGGAAGGGAAATTCACCTCTTATTACGAATCGGAAATACGTGCGTCGCACCGCCGGCACGGAAAATATATTTATCCGGTTTACGGTAAACCGGCCGATCTTATTGAGATCAATTTGAAGGATTTTGACCCCGCCCTGCCGGACAGACGTTTGGTCGGCCGGGTCAATGCACAAAAGATGCTGCCTTACTATACCCGCGCCGAAATCGAAAAAGCGCCGTTTAAGGCACCGGTATTGCTATGGGGGGACAGCTTAGTCGATATTCATATTATGCAAATTCAGGGATCGGCCGTGGCCAAACTGGATGACGGCAGTCATGTCCGGGTCGGCTATGCCGACAACAACGGCCGGCGATTTAAGGGAATCGGCAGTATTTTACTCGGTAAAAAGCTGCTCCCGTCGGGTAAGGCAGATATGATCAGCATCAAAGAATGGCTGGCCGCCAACCCCGACAACGCCGCTCAATTGATGCAGGAGAACGAACGTTATATTTTCCACCGACTGATAGAAGGCCCGGGACCGATCGGCGCTTTCGGCCTGCCGCTCACCGCCGGCCGCAGCATGGCCGTAGACAGGCAATATGTTCCGCTGGGCGCCGTTATGTGGCTTGTCACCCAAACCCCGGACAAGCAACCTTTAAATAAACTTGTTACCGCTCAAGATATCGGCAGCGCCATCAAAGGCGCCGTTCGCGGTGACTATTTCTGGGGCAGCGGCGGCGATGAAATTTTGGCGCAAGCCGGGAAAATGAACTCTGCCGGGCATTACTACATTTTGATTCCCAAAGAGGCCAAAAGTGACGAATAACGCCGATGATGAACGCTGCTGGCAGGAATTGATCAGGGATATTCATCCGCTGACCGGGGACAAACCACAGACATTCAGTAAAAAAATTGAGCTAAAAGTAGTGCCGAAAATCAGTCCCGACCGTGTTTATCAGGGCGCCGCGCTTGTCGACATCACCATCGGCAACACCGACAATATTGATGCGAATACGGCGCGCCGGTTCAAACGGGGTGAGTTTAAAATCGAAGCAGAACTTGATTTGCACGGTTATACGGAGAGCAGAGCCTTTGATGCGGTAACTTCTTTTATCAAGAATGCCTACCTCCGGGGAAAGCGCTGTGTTGCCGTCATCACCGGCAAGGGGCTGCATCAAAATGATGAAGACGACATTTTTGCCAGCCGCGGGGTTTTGAAAGACAGGGTGCCGCAATGGCTCAATCTGCCGGATATCCGGCCGCTTATTTTGGCGGTTCATCATCCCGAACACAACCAGGGCGGAACCGGCGTTATCCGCATTTTGCTCCGGCGGCAGCGCGGATCGAATTTAGGAAAATTTCGCTGACAAAGCCTGATAAGCTGCCGTCAGTTGTTTAAATTTTTCTTCCGCTTCTTCTTTATTGTCCCGATTCAAATCGGGATGATATTTTTTAACCAGTTTTTTATATTGTTTTTTAATTTTGAGCAAAGAAAGATCATCGGCGCTCAGTTCCATAATTTTTAAATAGCGACGTTCCTGTTCGGTAAAAAAGATTTCTTCAGCCGAAGGCATAGCGCCGCCATACTCGCCGAAAAAACCAAACTCGTCTTTTAAGCGGCGGCCGAACTGATAATTGATTTTGGAACGAAAACCCTTAAAATGCATCCGCTGCCGGGCTTTTTGAGCCTCTTCTTCCGCAGCTTTGGCCGCCGCTTCGTCTTCGCTTTCTTCGCCGTCGTAATAATTCCACTTAGCATTGTATGCCTGAACGTGTTCCAAGCAAAACCAGTAATAATCTTTCAGTCCGCGGTCTTTGGGCGCGCGGTATTCTCCGGGTTTTTCGCAGCCCGGAAAATCACATAAGTGCTCCCGATCATCATTTTGAGGAGCGTAGTATTTTCTGCTTCTTTTATATTTTATCATTGAATATA
>CABUAP010000149.1 GCA_902489675.1 uncultured Azospirillum sp.
ACCCGGTTTGGATCAACCGCCGTAACCATAGACTGTTTCAGGTAAGCCCAAACAACCTGCCAGCGAAAGATCTTAACTGACCCTGATGTTGAACCTGTACATCCACCCGTCAACGCAAAAATAATAAACAACATTTGGAACGCTGTTCCCCACGACAGATAATTGATCGAGGTCAAACCGGTTGTCGTGACAATCGAGATAATATTAAACGATGTATAACGAAGCGCTGTCCAAAAACTTCCGTAAACATCTTTATACACCAACCACAAAGAGCTGCCGATAATATAAACAGCCAGCACTTTCAAAAAACTGACAACCTGTTCCGTACGCAGCGACTGCCGAAATTTATTTTGCAGCAAAACGATATAAAATGTCATCGGCAGCGATCCGATAACCATAAACGCCGAAATCACAATTTCAATATTAAGATTGTCATAAAACAAAATTGAACTGTTCTTGGTTGAAAATCCGGCGGTGGCAATCGTTGACATCGCATGATTAACGGCATCAAACCAACTCATCCCCGCCCAATACAGACAAACGGTACAAGCTGCGCACAAAAACAAATAAACCAAAAAAATCCGCTTGGCAATATAGTGAAATTTCGGCATAAATTTATCATTAAAATCGGAATTTTCTCTCTGAAACATCTGCATTCCGCCAATCCCCAAAAAAGGCAGCAAGGCCACTGCAAACATAACGATCCCGACACCGCCCATTGCCGTCAGCATCGACCGCCACAGCAGGATCGCTTTCGGCTGCGCTTCAATATCCGTCAAAATGGTAGCCCCGGTCGTAGACAAGCCGGAAACTGCTTCAAACAACGCATCAGGAAAATTATTTGTGCTGCCGTAAAGCATAAAAGGAATTGCCGATAAAACCGATAACGCCGCCCAACTGACCGTTGTCAAAAGATACCCTTGGCGAATGCTGATATTTTCCACCGGCGCCCGGTTGGAAAGGAACAATGAGATACCGATAAAAAGGCAAAACAAGCTTGAGCTCAAAAACGGCGACCACGAAGCCGCCGTTACATAAATGTCATAGCCGGCGGCAATCAGCATGGCCGCGCCCAAAATGCTGATAAAATAGCCGTTGATCATCAAGACTAGCTGCCACATACCGTCGGCCTCATCTTACTCAAGAGCAACACGATCGGAAAAACCGCGATCCACCAAAATCTTATTGATGCTGACATCACCGGCAAAACATTCACCGGTTGCAATATCGTCCGCCGTATAAGCCAAAATCCGACAGCTGACCACTTCCTCTCTTAACGCATCTCGCAAAAAAACTGCCGCTTTCACGCCTCTGGCACTGCGGGGATTGGAATACACACCGTAAAGAAACAAATAAGTCCCGCCGACTTCCAATTCATTGGCATTATATACTTTGACCGTACCGCTGATTTCTTTAGGCTCATCCAGATAGCGCAGCACATTTCCATCTGCCGCGGAAACTTTTTTGATAATAACCGGCTTGCTTTCAAAAGCAACCTCCGTTTTTGCCGCAGCCGGTTCCGGCTTAATATCCACAGTTTCCGCTGCATTGTCGTATTCCGCCGCTACAGCCCGAACGGCCTGCGGAACCGCCACCACGTCGCCGGCCTCCTCGGCCAAAACATCCACCCGCTGCGGTTTGGCACCGGAAGCGGCTTTAAACATCCGCCGCCGCATTTCTTTTTGGCTCGGAGCGACATCAACCAACCGGTCGGTTCCTTTATCCGGCGCAGACGTTAACGCCGGAATTTTATTCACCAACTGCGAAAATTTGCTCGAAACTTTTGATAAATCCGTATTCTTCATCTCGCGGAATTTTTCCATATACCAAATATGCACTTCCTGCGGTTTGGCGCCGTAGTAAATCGGAACAGCCGCTGCAACCGCAATAATCAGCACCAAAATAAGCAGAAGGTACAAAGGCTTGCGAAACGGATAGGTTAAAAACATTGCCGTTTTATGCAAAGCGGCACCCCACCCGCTGGGCGAACGCAGCTCGTCGTCTTTGCGTTTTTTAAAGAAAAACATCGCTTTTCCCCTGTGGTTAACTTTCTTTAATTGTTAAGCTAAACGGTATAAGTATAAAATTCAAGCAAAAAGGATAACTATTGCACGGCTTTGACAATAAAATCGGGCAGCTGCTCCAACGAAGACGCGCCGGCCGCCCCTTTATGTCCGCCGCCGCCGAAACGCGCGGCAATTTTGGAAACGTCCACATCTTTTTTGGCCGAATAAAAAGACAGATTCCAACGCCGTTTTTTGTTCATGTAAAAATTGATCATGACATCATAATCTTTAATATGGTCCAATGTATCAAAAAAAGACGAACGCCCTTGCGGCATATTGGAACAAATACACTTCAGCCCGTCAATTTCGGCTTCAAAAGCCATACTGCGCACCAAATGGTAATTGCGGGCGGTAATCCAAGCCAAAATACGTTTTCCGGTTTCAATCATTTTTTCAACATCCAGCCTTCCGCTGAACAATTCGGGCCAGATCGGATCATCGGGACGATTCTGCCCCTCGGACTGCATCGCATATTCAAACGGCTGCACTCTGGGATCGCTCAAATCAAAAATATCATGTTTGGCCAACAACTTAATACCGAGCGGCACCGGCCGATCCGGATAAAAATATTCCCAAGACAGCTCAATCGCCGCCGTTCCGCTCCGGCGCAGCCCCTTAATCGGTTGAGCGCCTTTTTTGAGCGCTGCTTCATATTCTTCGATCACCGAGGCGTGATGATCAATCCAGATAAAATCTTTTCGCTTGCTCAAATCAAACATATAATCTACCGGCAGCGCAAAATCACAAACCACCACCATCTCGTGACGCTCAATCTCATCATAGGGAATTTCCATATCATGGTTTAATCCCAGCAGCTCAATTTCGGGATACACGCTTTTAACAACAGCACCGGATCCTTTTCCGTCATGGTCGGCAATATGATATATGCACAACATTTTCTTCTCCTCAAACTAAAAAATCAAACTCATTCCGTCATAAGCCGGCTCAACATTTTTCGGCGTCAATTTGTTAATTTCGTTATAATCGCATTCAATCGCCATATGGTTGATCACCGCCCGCTCGGGACCGACACGCTCAATATCTCGCATAATTTCTCCCAATCCGGCATGATAGCTGCCGCCTTCGGGAAGAGTCAGCGGAACCACCATCAGTTTGACCGGCTGCTTAATACAGGCAAACGCAGCTTCCTCAATTTCGCGATAATCCGCAATATAAACCAGTTCTCCGTCATTAAACACATAACCGGTTGTCGGCATATTATGCCCCAGCAGCCGGATCGGCGTCACCTTCAGCTCGTTGATCATAAACGGCCGATAATATTCGATCCGGTTGGCAATCAGGCTCGGACGGCTGCTGACATTATTCGTATGCCCGCGGGCGGCCAGCAGATAGGGAAAACGTTCCTCCACCTCTTTCACTGTTTCCTCAGTGGCATAAAAATCAAGGCTGCAATGTTCGGCACGGTTAATTTCCCGCAGTTCATCAATACCGTGCAGATGATCGGCGTGTGCATGGGTATAAACAATACCGTCCAAATGCCTGATATCCGTATTCAAGAGCTGGACGCGCAAATCCGGTGACGTATCAATCAAAATCCGTGTATTTTTATATTCCAAACAAGAAGTGGTACGGCGGCGGCAG
>CABUAP010000150.1 GCA_902489675.1 uncultured Azospirillum sp.
ACGTTTTGGTCGGTATCAACTTGTTGCGCGAGGGGCTGGATATTCCCGAATGCGCTCTGGTGGCAATTCTTGACGCCGATAAAGAAGGCTTTTTGCGTTCTACCCGTTCGCTGATCCAAACCATCGGCCGTGCTGCCCGCAATGCAGACAGCAAAGTTATTCTCTATGCCGACAAAATGACCGGATCAATCAAAGAAGCCGTCGGCGAAACCGAGCGCCGCCGCGCCAAACAGTTACAATTTAATTTGGAACACGGCATCACGCCCAAAACCGTCAAAAAGAGCATTTCTTCCACATTGAGCGAAATGACGGCCATGGATTATATCGACGACAAAGCCGGTGCCGCCGGCGATGCCCGCGACATCGAAAAACAGATTAAGGAACTGACCAAATTGATGAAAGAAGCGGCGCAGAATCTGGAATTTGAACAAGCGGTTGTCTATCGTGACAAAATCAAAGCGCTGGAGCTGTTAGCCATGCGCACTTATGATAACAGCATCTTTGTCAACGGCGGCTAGAACTGCCCGTTGCAAACAAAACCGCCGGTTTTGATGCCAATGTACAAAAACGTCAACCCCACCGCAACCGACAGCAGCAGATAAGCCGCGGCCTCAAAAAAATTGTCTTTTTCGCACAAAACGGCAAAATCAAGCAGATAAGTCGAAAAAGTGGTAAACCCGCCGAGCAATCCGGTCATCAGCAGCAATTTTGTTTACGGTTTCCATATTGCGCCGGAAGAAATGCAGCCGTACAAAACCCCGATTAAAAAAGCCCCGATAACATTAACCAGCATGGTTCCCCAATGGCCGCTGATTCTGGTTGTAATTATCCAGCGAAGCAGCGCCCCGCTTCCGCCGCCCCAAAAAACCGGAATCCGAATCTTTTTCCCGACAGACGCTTCGACCGGCCAATCAGCCAAACATCTCCCACCAGTCGTTTTTTATCTCAACCCGGTAAATGTCATTTAAAAACGCCAGCTGCTCCCCACTTACCGACAACCACGAACAGGAATATTTCTTTTTGCCGTCAATCAGCTGAACATCGTACAAGTCCGGCAGCAGCACTTTCATTGCCGGCGACTGCCGCAGCCTGATTTCCGACGGTGTCAGGCTTCTTTCCGCAAACGGCAGCCAACCGCCGCGGCAGACAACCCGCGAATTTGTAAAAACGATCCATTGATTTTTTGCCAGCAGAAAAAGATAAGCGGCCACCAACAAAGCTACCCAGGCGTTCAGCAGATTCCGCCCCGCGCCCTCATGATTCAGCCAAAGCCAAAATTCCGATACGGCCATCGCCGCCGCCAATCCGCAAACGACATAATACAGCCAATGGGTTTTCAGGCGGCAGACAATTTTTCCGCCTTGTTCCGATTCGGGATGCCGCATTTTTCCTCTCCCCTCCTCCATGGCGCTTTTGTTCAGGAAAACCTTGCCATCACCCGCGCCTTTTCCCGATTCCAGTCGCGGTTTTTGATTGTTTCCCGCTTATCAAAATTCTTTTTACCGGTACCAAGCCCGACTTCCAATTTTGCACGTCCTTTTTCATTAAAAAACAGCCGGACAGCAACCAGTGTCGCGCCTTTTTTCGCCAGAGCGGAAATAATGTCGTTAATTTCCTTTTTTTTCAACAGCAGCTTACGGTCACGTTTTTCGGCATGGCTCTCGTAGCCTTTGTTGGCATATTCGGCAATAAACATATTGGAAATATAGAGTTCGCCATCTTTTTCCACCCCGAACGCATCATTGATATTGGCATGTCCCAAACGCAGCGATTTCACTTCGGTGCCGGTCAGTTCAATCCCGGCAACAAATTTTTCATTGATAAAATAATCAAACCCCGCCCGCCGGTTCTGGGCAACCAACCCGGTGGAAATAAAGTCTGACTTTTTACTTTTAGCCGCCATTGCTTACTTAACCGCCTTGATCTTGGCAATCACTTTCGGTGCCGTTGCAACCGCTGCCGGCTGCGCGGATGACGAAACTGCCTCCGAAGGTTTGTTCTGTACCCGGATGCAATGACCGTCGATATACGCCCCCGGTTCAATCGCTATGGTATTGTGGGTAGCATCACCGATCAACTTGGCCGTTTGCGCGATAAATAAATTGTCGGCAATGGCCTTACCCTGCAAAGTGCCGTACAAAAACATACTCTGCGCTTTTACCGTGCCGAGAATATTCCCCTTAACCCCGATCACCAGTTCTTCGCAATTGATATCGCCTTCAATATAACCGTCAACGTGCAAGATACCGTTGCTGTTGATATCACCGCAGATTTTGGTCGTTTCGCCGATAATGGTCGGCACCTGCCGGCTGTTGCCGCTGCGGCCGAAAGTACGTGCCAATTTGAGATACATCATTTTTTTCAATTTTTTCATTTTTTATTCCTCATAAATTCTTTTTTTGATTTTAAGAGAGTTTTGCTTTCATAAACGGCATCGGATCAACATCATGGCCTTTGTACAGAATTTCATAATGCAAATGCGGACCGGTCGAGCGTCCGGTAGAACCGACCTCGCCCAAAGCATCGCCGACTTCCACATACTGTCCTTTTTTCACATAAATTTTATGCATATGCCCGTATTTGGTTTTAAAACCGTTGCCGTGATCCACTTCCACCAAATTGCCGTAGCCGGAAGCCGTCCCCGCGCGCGTCACCTTTCCTTTGGCCATCACTTTGATTTTATTGCCGGTTCTCCCCGCCAAGTCTACCCCTTTGTGATAAGCCCGCGTCTTCTTAAACGGATCTGTCCGCCGTCCGTAAGATGACGAAACCCAAAGGCTCCAAACCGGCTTGCCGATCGGAACCGAGGCCATCACTTCCCGATAATATTCCAAATCATCAACATTTTTAAAAATCTGGCTGACTTTCTCGCTGACTTCTTTATCCTGCAAAAAGCTGTTATCTTCCGGAATATAAGGCCCACCGGAACCGCCTTTTCGCTTATCGTTTGCCAGCGCGTTAAAATACAGCCCTTTTTTCTTTAACGGAATATTGATTTCTTTTACCGCGCTCTTAATTTTGTCGATTTCTTTTTCCGATATCTTGGCCACGCGTTCCAAAACCTCCGCTTCCGCCTTTTTAATATCTTCCACCGCTTTTTGCATTGCTTCCAATTGTTCGCGCAGCTGGTCACGCTCGGAAACGGCAATATCGCGTTGCAGGGAAAGCTCGTTGATATTGGCCTTTTCGGCCAGCTTTTCGGTATTAATCCATTTGACCTGAGTCGTAATCTGCTTAATTTTATCTTCGACCAGCGCCGCCTGTTTCTGATATTGCCCAAGGTTAAGTTCCGACGTTTTGGCATTATCAAGCGTTTTGATCATATCGGCGATATTGCCCTGCAGGGTTACAAAATCTCCCATCAAATCGATATAAGCATCCCGGGTAGCAATCAGCTCGTTATTCTTTTTCACAATGATCATATCCGAGCGACGGTACATATGGTAATAGTAAAAACTCCAGATACCGGCAAAGGCAACCAAAAACAGAAAAATCACCTGCATTTTGGAAGAAATGGTAAATACCTTCGCCCGACCGTTGCTCCGAAAGATGATCTCCTTAGCGGAGAAGAAAGATTTTTTGGCAGCATACTGCATCGGTTCGGGAATTGATTTCTTAATTT
>CABUAP010000151.1 GCA_902489675.1 uncultured Azospirillum sp.
TTCTATCGACTATTAATCAACTTTCGATTGTGTTAGTGAGGTATTATGATTACTAAAAAGTCGCTGCAGAATTTAAACGGACTTTTAATGTTATCGGCGATAGCTAAATATCAGAGCAAACGAAAAGTGGCGGAAGTCACCAACAGCTCAATTGATACGGTGAACAAATATATTTCCAATCTGGAACAAGATCTCGGTGTCCAGCTGGTGATCAATAATGCCAAAGGCACCTATCTAACCAGCCGCGCGGTATCCATCGTCGAACAAGTAGAAAA
Source organism: uncultured Azospirillum sp. (assembly GCA_902489675.1). Classification (GTDB taxonomy): domain Bacteria; phylum Pseudomonadota; class Alphaproteobacteria; order RF32; family CAG-239; genus JAFUYI01. The sequence continues at coordinate 276 of CABUAP010000151.1, forward strand.
CGTACAGGAACTGTTGGATAAAATATACAGAGAACACCATACGCAGGACAAATGCGAAGGCAATGTCTGCATCTGCCTGCCCTTAATGGTCAGCACCGCATTATCCCCATATTGCGTAAGCTGTTTCAGCGAAACCTATCCGAGAATAAAAGTCATCTCGCTGACAACTCTGGGCTCTCCCAATTACGAGGAAATGGGAATAGATTTTGGCATTGTCACGGCACAACCGGTATCCTCAAAAGATTTTTCCCTGCTGTACAAAAAGAATATAGAGTGCTGCTTTTTTGCCGTTCCGGATTATCTGGCCAAATACGGTTACCCAAAAGATACAAACGATTTATTGAAAAATCATAGAATCATCAACGGCTTGCAAAATACCAATTATATTCCGGGATGGAAAAACCTGATTGCTCGTGCCCAAAACATCAGCTTCTCAACCAATTCAACCTTTGCCGTCGTCGAAGCAATCCGCCACGGTCTGGGTGTCGGACTGATGCCGCGCCAGTTCCAAAGCGGCAACCTGGTGTGTTTGGACAAGCTCAACGACCACTTCCAAATGACCGTCTACCTGGTTGTCAACAATTGCACCAAAGATATTCCGCGGGTAAAAATCGTCACCGAATATTATAAAGCCGCTCTCGACCGGATTTAAACCGCCAATGGAGCGCAAATACGTTCAAGCAGTCCGCGGGTTTTGGAAATGGCAATTCCGTAATTGGTCACCGGCACCCCTCGCCGCACACATTCCTTGACTCGGCGCAGCATTTCGGTACGGTTGAGCATACAGCCGCCGCAGTGAACAACCAACGCATATTTTTCCAAATCTTCGGGAAAATCGCTACCGCCGCAAAAATCAAATTCAAGCTCTCTGCCGCTGTATTGCTTAATCCAAGCCGGAATTTTTACCCGACCGATATCATCGCATTGCACATGATGCGAACAAGCTTCGGCAATCAAAATCCGATCGCCGTCATGCAGCTTGTCAAGCCGCTCCGCCCCGCGAAGAAAAACGCCGATATCTCCTTTATAGCGGGCAAACAAAGCGGAAAACGTCGTCATTTTAACTTCCGGCGGAACATCGGCGCCAACTTTCATTACAACTTGGGAATCCGTAATAACAAGCGCCGGCGGTTCTTTCATATTCGCTAATGTGGCCTTCAGATCGCAATCCTTGGTTACAACGGCAACGGCATTGCGATCAAGAATTTCTCGCAAAACCTGCACTTGCGGCAAAATCAACCGCCCTTTGGGGGCAGACAGGTCAATCGGCACCACCAGCACGACCGTATCACCGGCTTCAATCAAATCACCGGCCAACAGCGGCTCCTCCTTAAACTCTTTCGGCGCCAGCCTGACAATTTCTTCTTTCAAATCATCAATATTGGTTCCGTTAACGGCAGAAACCTCCAAATGCGGCCACCCTTTCTCTCGACAATAAGCAAGATCCCGGCTGTTTGCCGCCGCAAGATCACATTTATTAAAAACAACAATAAAAGGAATCACCGCCTGCGCCATTTCTCCGATCATTCTTTTTTCCTCATCACCGAGTCCTTTTTCAGACACGGCAATAAGCGCAATGTCGGTTTTCAAAAGCACTTTGCGGGTTGCTTTAACACGCAAATCCCCAAGTTCTCCATCGTCATCCAATCCGGCGGTATCATAAAAAGTTACCGGCCCCAGCGGCAGCAGTTCATAAGCTTTGGCAACCGCATCGGTGGTTGTTCCCGGTTGTGCGGAAACAATAGCAACCTCTTGCCCGGTAAGGGCATTTATCAAGGAAGATTTACCGGCGTTACGCCGACCGATAATAGTAATATTTGCGCGCAAAGCGCGAGGAGTGTTGTTTTCAATCATTTTCAATATTCCGTATACTGTTCATGGGCGGCTTTTCAGCCTTTGCCCAGTGCTGAAAAATAGCAAAAAAGCAAAAAACAGGCAATAAGAAATTAAAATATTGCAATAAAAGCAAAAATAATTGTTGCAAAAAATCACTTTTGCTTTTAATAAGAATATCAAATCCTCTGTAAGCTCAAATAAGCGGCAGAGAGGCCGGAGTCAGAGCGAAAGCGGCGACCGGCGAAGATGTCTCTCCAGAGGAACATCAAGCCAATTAAGCGCGAGCGGGCGAAGACCGCAGTCGCACGCATAAGAAAGAACTTGGCAGCAGAGAATTATTATAAGATAAAAAATAAAATGGATGAGTGGCAGAGAGGCTGAATGCGCGCGACTCGAAATCGTGTATACGGGGTGACTCGTATCGGGGGTTCAAATCCCTCCTCATCCGCCATTTATAACAAACCCTCCCACCGCGGAGGGTTTTGTTGTAAATGATGAGGATGGGCAGATTTGAAGCCACGATACCTTGGTATCGGGGGCTGGAGTAGAAAAACAACCGAAGTAACGGTTGTTTTTCGCCGACAGGCGACAATTTGTTAATTTGCAAGGGCATGACAAAGCCCGCCGCAAATGTTACAAATGGAGTGACCGCAGCGAGTTAGCGATGAGAAGGCGCAGACTTCTAGAGCTTATGAGCAAGAAAAATCCCTCCTCATCCGCCATTATGATTAGAAAGATGCTTATCAAAAGCAATCAAACAAACCAATTGATCAAATTAGCGCAAATAAATAATCGGGAATTTAAAAAGCTTCTGAATGCAGAAGCTGATACTTTGCCAACGGTGGAGGATAGGCAGGCTTCTTGATATTGTTTAATATATCCGTTGCATTTATGATTTTAACTTTTTTAAGAAGAGGATTAACAATGGATATGTATTCTAAATATAAGTCGCCGTTAGGATATTCCATGGGCGAGGACAATATTGATACCTACGGCGTTGACCACAGCCGGTTTTCTATACGCGATGAACTCTCTTATCAATTGGCCAGAAGACAAAGAGAAAAAGAAATAATCAAAAAATATAATGAGTTGGGAATAACCGACAATTACCCCCAATCCGGAACCGATTTTTGGGGAAAAGCGGAAGAGCATAATTATGGATTTGGAAATTCTAATACTGAAACTCAACCCAAAACAACTCAAGATTTTTACACATCAGAAAGCGCTTGGGGATATCCCAATAACAGCCAGTCGTCTTTTTACAGTAAAATGGGACGTCCTTATAATTTGCAACCGGATAAATATAAGCTAGGCAACCCGGCAGATAAAATTGACTATTCTCTTTATGGTTCCGGATTTAGCAAAGAATTTATTGATGAAATGGTAAATAACAAAGAATACCAAAGAGCCCTAAGAGAATATGCAATTCCGAATGAAGGCGGATATATAAACAACCCCAACGATCCTGGCGGAGAAACCAACATGGGAATAGCCAAAAGATATC
>CABUAP010000152.1 GCA_902489675.1 uncultured Azospirillum sp.
ATTTTCCAACTGTTTGATAATAATCATCAATATTGTCCCAAAAGTTGACCGTGGCCATGCCGGTAATCTGCGGGCGCGGTATCCTTATCTTTCCCCAGTAGTGCTCACAGAGCCGGTTCAAGCCGGTGCTGATATAACGTTTCAGCAATTCTAAGTCGTTTTTGTACTGGTCGTCACGGAGATGCGGAATTTTAACCTCCTCATCAAAACAACAGACTGTACGCACAGCAAAAAATTCCTCTCGACTTAAACAAGCTATTGCTTTGCCATAACGATCGCGGGCATCAAACACCGCTGGGGACGGATCCAGCATCGGCGAACTTTCAACCCGCGGCTTTTCGTAATCGATGCAATTAAAACCGGAATAACCCGCCTTATGAAAATCCGCTGCCAGCCTTAACCCGGCAGCCATCCGGTCATCGTCGGAATATTGACTGGTGACCTGCCCGAGCCACCCCTTGTCACGATATTTTTCCAAAACCGTGCGCTTGTAATAAACTCCGTCCTTTTTTATCAAACCCTTTCTTTTAGCTTCGGCTGGTGTAATATATCCGTCAGTCATTCCTAAATCTCCACAGTTCTAACACAATTATTCTTATAATCCGGTACCTTTTTGAACTTCTTTTTCCGTGGCTTTGACTTTAAGGCCACCGACGCCCTTTCTTTTTTCTGCCACCAAGAGATATCCATATCAAAAACCGGCAAGCCCATATCCGCCATCACCGCCATTAGAACCCCCTGCAATCAATAATCTCTTCATTGCTGGATTTTTTAGGCTTAAAACTTTCAAGCAATTTATTAGACACATTGCCGATTTTGGAAACCGCAGTTATCCGATTTTCAATAATCTTTTGCTCGCAATTTTCCAAAGAATAGTTATTTTGATAGGCTTCGCCCAAATCTTTTAAGATTGAAGACACAGCGCGCGGCATATCCGGTCTATGGCAACTTTCCCAAATATTAGCCATACCGCCTAAAGATTGCAAAGCTCTGGCTTCGGGTATGGTTAATGAACCATTGAACTCGGCGCGGTCGTCGTCGGTGTGGAAGTTGTCCGACAAATAGTCGCCAACTTTGTTCAAAAAGGCCTGTTTGCTATCGTTAGCTACGGAAGTTAAGGACTTCGGTTTATTCGGGCAAAAATCCATGAACATCGAAAGCGTCGGCATTTTACCGTAAAGCTTTTTGCTTGCATCGTGCGACATCTCGCGGCAAGCTACATCAAAGCTTGCATTGTCGAAATATGGGTTCAATTCTTCGAACATTGCCACAATCCACTCCGGTGAGAATGTCAAATTCTCGTTCAAGGCCAGTTTGTTAATCCGCATTGTGAAAAAAGTATAGTCAATCATTGTGCCGCTCCCATCATTTCAAGTGCTTTTTTTGTCGCTTCAAGGTTTTTCTCGAAAAGTGATTGCTCCGGCGGTTTGCCCGATTGCACTTTTGCGGCAGGGTTGTTATTTTCCCACGTGATAAACTTTTGTTTCCAGTTCCGGACTTTATCGCCTTTAGCGTCAACCCAATTTCCGGCCACGAAGTAATCGAAGAACTTTTGCGCAATATCTGGCCGCTTACGTTCGTTAGCATATTCAATTACCTCGGCAAGTGTTGGGGCTATAAATTCCGGCTTTGACTTTTTTGAAACGGTTTGTTTTTTTTCTTTGGATATATCTGAACGTAGTGAAGATATATCTTTCTTTAAAACATTATCATTATCGGTATGATTCGTATTCGGTTGTATGCGTTCGTATACGTTCGTATTCGTTTCTATGCTTTCGCATTTTTCCGAATTATTATCTTCGTTAGTATCATCTTTGTTCCAACGCTTACTAACGCTTTCTTTGGCTTTGTTGCATTTTTCAACGTATTTGTCGTTGTCAAGACGGAACTGATTAACGAAGAAATTAAAAGCCATTTTGACGTCGGCCGGCAAGTCAATAATCGTGCCGTTGACCTGATATTCCATAATGGCCGTATAAAGCAATCCTTTGTTCTCAAGACTCAAAAACTTGGTTGGCTCATAAAAAGATTTGTACATTAAAAAACATTCTTTGTTTTTCATGCTATACCGCCTTTCCAATATTGTTCATTGACTTTCATTCCTCTTTCTCCAACCTTTTTTTAACTTCTTTGTTAATTTCTTTTAGTTCGCAAGTATTTAATAACCCAAGCCTGTAACTGGTGTTCGTTCATTATTTTGCCTGCTTGATAAATGATTTGTAGAATGACGGAGAACAATCGTCGCCACGCATAGGCATAATAACCCCTATACGGTTGTCATTAGTAAATACTGCAGGACTATGTTCGTCATTGACAAAAGGTATTTTTCCAACGCCAACAAAATCTGTAATCTTTTTTAAGTACATGGGATTTACCACAACATAACATTTTGCTTTGTTTGTTTCTTGTGGAAGAACACGCGAATAATCTGGATATTCACCGTCAACAACATAGCCAGCAAAAGAAGAATTGTCGTCGCCGAAAACAACCGTTTTATCGTCAAGGATTCTAATCATATTATAAGCGATGTTACTCTTATATTTGGGAAATTTTCCGCCGATAATAATTCCTTTTTCCGGAAGTTTTTCTCCCATTGGATTTTCGTCAACACAAATCAAAAGAATGTGTCCGTCAGTAGCTACATATCTACGAGTATTGCCTACATCGTGGACGTAAACACCCATAAGATAATATAGCGCTTCGTCCTTGCTCATAGCCGTACTTACCGCATGAAACATTTCATAGTTAATTTCGTACCTTTTTATATCGGTCATGGTTATTTACTCCCAAAACTAAGGCGAACGATACCGTTTTTGGCATCGACAAAATCCTGCAATTCCTTTTCGCGATTTTTCAAGAAAACGAGTCTTTCTTGGTCGCTTTCTGAAATCGAGTAATCAAAAATAATATCTTTGATCTTTTTCGATATTTCTTTCAATTCTTGAATGCGCTGTTCGTACAATTCGTCATTAACGGATTTAGCCGTTTCAATTTCTTTGTTTTCCATCTTATTTTCCTTTCAATAGTGTAAGTCTTGTTTTTGCCCATCCGGTTAACTTTTCTACAATCGTAGGCTTCCGGTTTCGTAATCCGCGATTTTTCCAATATTCGCGGCGTTGCCTTTTCATTAAGGCATTTAGGTTTCGGTGGTCGTGCCAATCACACATTTGATACTCCTTTCATGCTATTAGGTTCGGCCGTTCATTGTCGTTTGCGGCTACATTCGACTTGCGGCCGTAAACGATTTTCAAAGATTCAATCGCAAGCCATCGCTCAAACGTAAGTTTTGCGGACTGCATAATTGAATTTTTGGAAATTGTTTTATATGGTTGGGTCATTTTGATACTTCGCTTTCGGACAAACCAAGTATTTCGTCTGCGGAAAATCCGGTAACTGATTTAATGGATTGGATAATATCCCTACGTAAGTTGACGGTTTCGCCATTTTCTATTTTGCATACGGTTGATTGATTAGTTCCGACCATATTAGCAAATTGCTTTTGGGTAAGGTTGTTTTCCTTTCGCCATTTTTCGATATTGTTCATTTTATTTCCTTTCTTTTGGTTGGAAGCATTTTCTCATGG
>CABUAP010000153.1 GCA_902489675.1 uncultured Azospirillum sp.
AAGCGGACAGGATTGCAGTTATTTCCCGATAATAGTTCTCATGAGTATATTGTTCTAAAGCCCTGGCAACTGATTCAAGTTTAAATTTATCTTGGCTTGCGATTGCTTTATACACTTTATTTAAGGCGTATTTTCGGCAGATCTCTTTACCTTTGGCGTCTGTTTGACCGGTAAGCTCTTTGATTCGATGTTGAACGGTCAGCCGGTGTTGCCGATAATAATTCTCCGGATCAATATTTTTTATTTCGTGCTCGCGAATCAGTCGCTCGTATGCCAAATTGACATAAACATGGCGAAAAGAAAGTTTTTTTAAGAGATCGTCGCTGCGAAAAGCAAAAGCCCAGCGGTTCAATCCGTTCAAATCTCTTTCTCTTTTTTGCCGACTGATCTGTCCAATTTCTGCAGCAATTTCCGACAATCCCTTCCGTAGGGAAGGATTCGGATACTCCGCGGAAAGAATACGCTGCACTTTTTGGATTTCCTTCTCGTTAAACGAATGATACCAAATCTGCCGGGTAAAAAACTTTCGTGTTCGTTCAATGAAACCGGAGCAGAGCGGCTGCCTGTAAGAACGGCTGCTGCCGATTGCCGCGGCCAGTTTGCTCAAACTTTGAATGTCGCCGCGAAACGGTTGTTGCCGCACCTCGTCAAACAGTTCCGGTATGTCATCATTTTCCCTCATCACGGCGCGCCGTGCCAGAACGGTTTCTGCCGCCTGATACGTAACCGTGTTTGACTGAGGAGCCGTATCTGCAAAAACTCGGCAGAAAAAATCAAAATGTTTGGCGGACATATCGGGAGCGCTCAAAGCGTATTCCTGCAAAATAAAATCGGCAGCACTCGTAAAGAGTACCGCCTCATGTTCTAAAGACAGCATATCACGGACAACTTTGTCAAAGCGTCCGTCCATGGCCTATATCCCGTTATAAGGGATAATTCTTGCCCGATCGGATCCGCTGCCGTAGAGAACCATACAGCGCTGGCCGGCTGCCATCAGGACATCATTACCCTGCGTAACGGTGACCAAGCCGCCGTTGTCCAGCTGAACCACATATTCGTACCCGCCTTGTTTGGAAAGGCCGCGCTGAGCCAAATTGCCGGCCGCACCGCCGACCAAAGCGCCGCCGACTGCGCCGATAATGCCTGCGGTGTTGCCTTTGCCGATCTGCGAACCGGCCACGCCGCCGGCGATGCCGCCAATGGTGGTGCCGAGAGAGTTGTCGCTGTCGGCAACGGTGATGGCGCGGACGGAAACGATTGTTCCGACCAGAGCGCGGTTGACCGAACCGACGGCAGCCGAGTCATATTGGTTGGCACCGATCTGGGATGCGCAACCGGCCAACGCCATCAATGCCGGCAGCAGCAGAACCATGACAATTTTTTTCATTCTTTTTCTCCGCTTGTTAAGTTGTTCTTACATTGTCTGTTTTTATATTATCTACAGATTGTTTTTTGTCAATGCCGTACTCTTGCCAAATAAAGTAAACTGTTATATATTCACGCAAACTGCATATTTAACTTAAAATGGGAAAACTAAAACAATGTCAGAAAGAACTAAGATTGTAAAATTGTTGTCTTCGGACACCCCTTTGCCGGAAGTGCTGGTTAAAGGCTGGGTTAAAACACGCCGCGATGCGAAAGATTTTTCTTTTATCGAAATTAATGACGGTTCCTGCCTGAAAAATATTCAGGTGATTGCCGGCAGCAGTCTTCCCAATTATGAGGATGTCAAAAAGTTGACGACCGGATCTTCGGTTGCCGTCCGCGGTGCTTTGGTTCCGTCACAGGGCGGCAATCAGAAATATGAGCTCAAAGCTGAAAAAATCGAAGTTTACGGCTGGGCGGATGATACTTATCCGTTACAAAAAAAGAAACATACCGATGAATATCTGCGGGGGATTGCCCACCTGCGTCCGCGTACCAATAAATACGGCGCGGCTTTCCGTATTCGTTCGGAGCTTTCGTATGCTATCCATACCTTTTTTCACGAACGCGGTTTCCGCTATGTCCACACGCCGATCATCACCGCTTCCGACTGCGAGGGCGCCGGCGAAATGTTTCAGGTTACAACGCTGGATCTGAACAACCTGCCGAAAACGCCTGACGGAAAAGTCGACTATTCACAGGACTTTTTCGGCAAAGAGGCGCGGCTGACGGTTTCCGGCCAGTTGAACGGTGAAATGTACGCAACCGCTTTGGGCGATATCTATACTTTCGGCCCCACGTTCCGGGCAGAAAACTCCAACACCACCCGTCATGCGGCAGAGTTTTGGATGATTGAGCCGGAAATGGCCTTTGCCGATTTGACCGATGATATGAATTTGGCTGAAGACATGGTCAGATATTGCGTCAAGCATATTATGGATCATTGCGCCGAAGATTTGGAATTGTTTGAGAAATTTGTTGCGCCGGGGTTGAAAGATACGCTGGAAACGATTGTTAATAACGATTTTGCCCGCATTACTTATACCGAAGCAATTGAAATTATGAAAAATTCGGGTGAGCAGTTTGAATATAAGCCGGAATACGGCGTTGATATGCAGACCGAACATGAACGCTTTCTGGCGGAAAAATATTTCAAACGTCCGGTGATCGTCCGCGACTATCCCAAAGAAATCAAAGCCTTTTATATGCGCTTAAACGATGACGGAAAAACCGTGGCAGCCATGGATGTGCTGGTTCCCGGGATCGGTGAGCTGATCGGCGGATCCCAGCGTGAAGAACGCTATGATGTTTTGGTAAAACGGATTGAAGAAATCGGAATGACGGAAGCCGATTATGAATGGTATCTCGATTCCCGCCGTTTCGGTACGGTTCCTCATGCCGGATTCGGCCTTGGTTTTGAACGTATGCTGCTGCTGATTACCGGTATCGGCAATATCCGCGATGTTCTTCCGTTCCCAAGAACGCCGAAATCTGTTAATTTCTAGGAGAAAAACGTGATCAGATATGTTTTTGCGCTGGTTTGCCTGCTGTTTTCGTTTTCCGCTGCGGCGGAAAACGAGGGCAGCGAGATCAATGTGGTGATTTTTGCGCCCAAAAATCCGGAAGCCGCTGTTGCCGCTCGGCTTCCGTCTTGCAATGACACAGGGATGCTTACCGCCGTTGCCGAAAAAATCAGGGAATATCAAACCGAAAATCCGGGAATGAGTATTGTCAGCCGGCGCAAACAGGCTCTGATCATTAAAAATCTGAAAGAATTTTCAACGATTCCTGTGGCCGCTTTTGACAATGCTTCCAATTATGAAGTTGCCAAAGAGTTGATTATGACCAAAATAAACTACCATATTACGGAAGAAAATATGCGTTTATGCAAAGGTAACAACGGTAGTGAAATTTATCTGTTGATGTACCCGGAAGGCTCCGGCTTTCGGGTTCAGATTCTCAATTTTGTGCCATCTTCCGATAATGGCAACGAATTCTCAATTTATTATGAAATGCCTGATTTGGCGGGTGTTTCTGACGGGCAGACTGCAGAAAATCTGCCGGCGGAAGAGGAACCGACTTTGCCAAAGGTTCCGACATCCGAGCCAAAGGAGAATGCTGCGGCCGAAGATGCGCCAACGGCGGTTGA
>CABUAP010000154.1 GCA_902489675.1 uncultured Azospirillum sp.
ATAAATTTTTCGGTTTGTCCATTTTTTTATACTTCCATTGTAATCCATCGGTATCGACAGGTCCGAGTATTCCGCTTCAGTCATAAGATTTGTGAGATCCTTGAATAAGGAGAATATAATTGGGAATCGTTAACTGCGCCTGCCGATGGAAGTTGTGTTTATCCTGAAAAGTGTGCTCCGATATTTGATAATATGTCGGTGAGCGCTTTTAACGGTAGTTTATACTTCTATTTCCTTGTTAAAACGAAGGGCGTCGTTTGATTGCGGCGCCCTTTTATTATTGGAAGGGAATGTTGCAGTTTGTGTAGATATAGATTCTGTTTTTTGGGCGAGGGGGGAGAGTTTTAGGAAAGCAGCCGATAAAAACGGGGATCTGCAAAGCAGACTATGAAACGGTTTGGGATATCTGATGATCGGACGTCAAAGAATAGGATTGGGCGGAAAATATCGAAAAAATGGCGGCAGGTGGAAGAAAACGCAGATGGAAGAAAACAAAGAAAATTGAATGAGCGTTTAGTGAGTGGTGATTAAACAAAACGGCAGGGAAAGAATGCAAAAGAGAGTGAAAGCAGATGAATATCGTCCGGAATATGCGGAGAAGCTGATCGCATGGTTTAAGAATGCGCCTTTGTATCATCGGGAGATGAGGACGGTATTTAGCAAAAAAAGTGATAAAAGTGAGGAAATCAGCGAAAAAACACCGGCACCTTGTCCGACTTTTGTTCGTTTTGCCGATGAGATCGGGGTAACGATCGGTTCATTGGAAAAATGGCGGGCGAAATATCCGGAGTTTGCCGAAGCTTATTTGAAGGCGGTTCTTTATCAGGAAGAATGGTTAATGAACGCCGCCGGTCTCGGGTTTTATAATTCGTCAATGTCGATTACGGCGTTAAAGGCTAATCATGGCTGGGTAGAAAAAGGCGATGCCAAAAATCGGGCGGTTGATAATGAGCTGAAACAAGTGTTGGTACGCTTTGTCAAAGACAGTGAATTGAAAACGGAAACGGGAGAAAAAGAATGAAAAAAATTACAGCGCGTATCCCGGAAGTTTTTGCGCCTTTAATGTTGAAAAAATACCGGATTAAGTTTTATTACGGCGGACGAGCCGGCGGTAAAAGTTATGCCTTTGCCGACAGTTTGTTGATTTTGGGGCGAAAGAAAAAGCTGCTGATTGCCTGTTTGCGGGAAATTCAGGATTCGATCAAAGATTCCGTACACAAACTTCTGGCTGACCGGATAGCGTTTTACGGACTGAGCGATTATAAAGTATATGAAGATAAAATTGATAACCTGGTGACCGGCACCAGGTTTATTTTTAAGGGATTGCGCGAGCAGGACAGTCAGAAAATCAAATCGCTGGAAGGGGTGGATATTGCTTGGATTGAAGAAGCACAGACGATCAGTAAAAAAAGCTGGGAGATTCTTGAGCCGACAATCAGAAAAGACGGGTCGGAAATTTGGATTTCTATGAACAGACTTTATGAAAATGATCCGCTTTGGACAGCCGTGGCCGCTAATCCGGATCAGAGGACGTGGGTGCGGCGGGTTAATTATTGCGATAATCCGTTTTGTCCCGAGGAAATGCGTTATTTGGCGGAAAAGTGCCGACGGGAAAGTCCGGAGAGCTATCAGCATATTTGGATGGGGGCACCGATGTCACAAGGCAATGAGCGGCTGATCGGGGCGGCGGCAGTCAGAAAAGCGTTTGAACCGAAAATTGCTTCAACCACCTCGCCGTTGGTGATCGGGCTGGATATTGCCCGGTTTGGCGATGACAAGACGACTTTTTGTTTTCGTAAAGGGCGGCTGTGCACTTCATTTCAATGTTACAGCAAGCAAAGCAATGTTGATGTGGCCAATATTGCCACCAATATCATTGAAGAGTTTCATCCGCGGCGAATCTTTATGGATATCGGCGGGCAGGGAGCCGGTGTGTATGATATTCTGAAAGACAGAGGTTTTGGCGAGATCATCCGCGGTGTTTATTTTGGCGAGAAGGCGTTAAAGTCTGATCGTTATTTTAACCGTCGCGCGGAAATGTGGGATAAAATTAACCGCTGGCTGGAGGAACTGCCACCGCCGCAGCTGCCGGCAGACGAGGATTTGTTTGACGAATTGGTGAGTGTGAACAAAAAGTTTGACGGCCGCGGCCGGCTGCAACTGGAAGATAAAGAAGAGGTAAAAAAGAAGCTTGGACGTTCGCCGGACAAGGCGGACGCTCTGGCGCTGACTTTTGCCGAGCCTGTTTATGACTACGGTGTGCCTAAGCTTTACGGCAACGGCAAAGTATCGGTGGAGGAGATGTTCAATTCGGCAGATAAATCTTCCGGCGGCAGCTGGTAAGTTTATGGTTGGCAGCGAAAGGATATTTGTGAGCTACACGTCTCGGCGTTGAGAAAATAATTAGTGATTGAAATTTTAACGGCATTCGGCCGTTTTTTTGTGATTGGTTTCAAATAACAACAACTTTTAATAAAGGAAAAATAATATGAGTTATGACAGATTTAAGGCGGAGCGGGAATCGCGGGAAGAAACCCGCCGAATGCTTGAGGAAGAATATGATCGGAGGAATCTGGATGAATGGGGAGATCCCAAGCTGAAGAGTTCTAAGGAGCTTGAGGAGGAAAGGTATCGCCAACTTTATGGTGAACTGTTGACCGGTCGACAACAGACGATGAGAGATGAAAGATATCGCCGCCTCTATGGCGATTTGTTGGCCGGTCGGCAGCAGGGACTTGAAGATGCAAGGCATCGCCGACTTTATAATGAAATGTTGGCAAGCCGTCCACAGGCAATTGTGGAGGAGAGAAATCGTCAACAGGCAGAAAAATGGGGTAAAGGCAATTCTTTTTTGAAAGGTTTGTCCCAGATGAATTTATCAGATTGGCTGGATGTCGGCGGTCAGGCGCTGCAAGGTGCGGAAAGGGTGGCCAGCGGTGCGACGTTTGGCGCCTATGACTGGTTAAACCGTCAGCTGGGCGGGAACTATGCGGAACGAAAACAACGTTTGCAGGAATCCGCAGACAGTGCCGGGATCGGTTTGTTGAATGAATTGACCGGTGCCGGTTTGGAAATTGCCGGAAATATAGCCGGCGGCGGTGGTGTCTTGGGCAAAGGTTTGTCTAAGGCCGGTTTGAAAGGCGTTAAGTTGTCGACAGTCGGCGGCGGTATTGACGGTATGCTGAATGCCGGGTTTGCTACCGAAAATTTGGCAGATCTGCCGCAAAATCTGCTTTTGGGCGGGGCGACCGGCGCCCTTACCAGTTATGGGTTGGACAAAGCCATGAACAAGGGGATGCAAAAGGCGACATCGGCTTTTAAAAAATATGTTCCGGTATATAAAGAGATTGAAACTTTGAAAAATAACAGCGTCAGACTGAAAGATTTTAATAAGTCTATGGAGGTTGCTCGTTCTTTGAGGGCGCAGAATAATATTCCGACCAAATATCCAAAGACGTTCGAAGAAGCCCAAGAAAATGCTCTGGCTTATAATCGAAAATATTATGATAAACTGGCGGAAA
>CABUAP010000155.1 GCA_902489675.1 uncultured Azospirillum sp.
TGTTATAATGGATAAAGATAAACGCATCGAGAATACCCCTCAAAAAGCGCCGGCTCAAATGGTAAAAAGAAAGAGAAAACGTTCCAGCAACAGTTTATGGAATTATCTGTTCAATTTTATGGCCTGCTGCCTGATTACCCTTTCTCTTTTGGGGATAGATTTTGTTCTTTTTGCCTCATCCGGTCCGATCAATATTTTTAATGCAAGCGGCGGGCTGCGTACTGAAGCGTTGTATCTTTTGATCGGACTAAGCGCTGCTGTTGTCCTGTTTTATTTTTGTCTGTCGTTTTTAAGTATCATCCTTTATATTTTGACCGGGCTGGCCACTGGTTTTTGCACATTTGCTTTTATCAACCAATTTGCCAATTTTAATGCGGAAGGCTCGGTCGGCGGGTCTGGTACATTCGGCGCCGCCGTGGCCGGTGTAATTGTTTTTGCAATTTTGGCACTCACGCCCAAAAGATTTAAAGCGCTGTTGGTAATGACAACCGTATTCTGTTTTGGCGCTGTTCTAATCAATCAAAATCAGGAGAGAAGTGAGTTTGTCACCGATCCCCAAATGCGGCCGTCTTTGGCTGCCGCTGAAGAAGAAGGGAACAAAACGGTGACAATTATGATTGCAAATGCACCGTCATACAGCTATCTCTACAGTTTGGGAAAAGCCGATGCCGCCGAACCCTATAAAAATCAGCTGATGCAGATTATGCTCGGTTTCTTTGCCAAAAACGGCTTCCGGCTGTATCCCAATGCCTATGTCACAAACGGCAACCAATTTATAAATGCGGCGCGCAACCTCAACTATACAGCTGACGAAAATGTTGGCTTCCTGCAAAATCAGGTTCTGAAAGAAGGGTATTGGCAGTTTAAAAACCGAGAAGATTTTGAAGCTTACCTCAAAGATAACTTTGTCTACGATAAACTGAAAGAAAAAGGCTACAAAATCAGTGCTTATCAATCCCACGGAATTAATTTGTGCAAAAAGAACAACGCGGATGTTGCAGATCGTTGTGTCAGCAAAATCAATTTTCCGTTAAATATTGATATGTTGAAATTGACCACGGCAGAAAAGATTCAGGTTTTATTCGCCCAGTGGATGGAAAGCACCGGCTGGTTTAATAACGAAGCTTTCATGGAAACCATATACGGTTATCTGAAGCCACTGTATAATCCTTCTAAAACACCGGTTATCGGCACCAGTTATAAAAAGCTTTATGTGATCAATGCGTTCAAAAATATAGATTTGATGTTGAGTGACATGGCTGCCGACAAAGGTAACAACGCTTATTTCGTTTATCTTGATCTGCCGGCGGATATGTACGTCTATGATGACATGTGCCGGCTGAAAACAACCGACGAATGGCTGCCTAAACATAATCAGCCTTGGGTGGATAACAAAGGCCTTTTGGAAAAACGCAATGTATACCTGAAGCAGACCATGTGCCTGTTCGGCCAGCTGGAAAAAATGATGCAGGATATTCGCAAAATGCCTGGCGGCAAGGACACAACAGTTGTTATCGAAGGTTTGTCCGGGGTAGACGATTTGATCGGTACCGGAAACCAGAATCTTTCCGATCGTTTTCGTAACGGACAAATGGTAACCTTGGCCGTCAGAGAACCTGCCAGCAAACAGTTTGTCATCAACAAAGCAATTTGTCCGGTAGAAGAAATCTTGAACAATTTGTTTAATCAAGGTCCGAAATGTACGGAATTTGGACGAACAAAATTATCAAAAAGCACCAAGAAAGCGGTTAAAGAATCGGTGGATTCCGTACATTTTACCAATGATATTGCGCAAAAATCTCTGCAGGAATTTAACCGTTGGTATACGGAATGGAGCAAAATTAATTATCAGGCGCCGGTTAAATCGCCGTTAGGCGTTTCGTCCCAGCCCTTGAAAGCTACCGAAGTCCAGGCAGTGTCTACACCGGCCTTAGCACCTCTGGAAGAAAAGGAAATCACCCGGCAAAAAGTAACCGATAAAGAAATTAAAGTCGGTGCAGAAGCAAAGGTAGAATCTCTGTCAAAAGCAAGTGAGGAGCCCGTTGCCGCACAGTAACGAAAAAAGCGGGATATTCAGAGCGCCGGGCTGGCAGACGTTCCGTCAAAACCGGCGCGCGCGAAACTCCCTTATTTTGCTGGCCGTCATCATGCTGCTCAGCTTGTTGGCGGATGTTCTGGCAAACGATAAACCGTTGCTGGTAAAATATAGAGGAGAGTGGTATTTCCCTTTGGTTTGCGACTATACGGATCTTGATTTTGGCGGGGATTTTCCAACTTCGGCCGATTATACGGATCCCTATATTCGTAAAAATATCAATAACCATGGCTGGATGTTGATGCCGCCGATACCTTTCTCGTTTAATACGGTTGATATGGAAATGAATATGCCGACACCGGCTGCGCCGTCAGGCAGACATTGGTTAGGAACCGATGACGAGGGCAGGGATATTCTGGCCAGAATTTTGTATGGTTTGCGCCTATCTTTGGTTTTTGCGTTTTTATTAACTTTTGTGTCTTCCGTGATCGGGATCACGGCCGGTGCGATACAAGGGTATTTTGGCGGCAAGCTCGATATTTTGATGCAGCGCTTTATTGAGATATGGGAATCTTTGCCGCAACTCTTTATTCTGATCATTGTTTCCAGTGTTTTTCTGCCGTCGTTTTGGACATTGCTGCTGATCTTGCTTTTTTTCTCTTGGACATCGCTGACCGGTATGGTCAGAGCAGAATTTATGCGAACCCGCAATTTTGAATTTGTCAAAGCGGCAAGAGTAATGGGGGTTGGCAACTGGCGGATTATATATCGTCATATTCTCCCCAATGCTTTGGTTTCGGCCATTACTTTCATCCCTTTTTTGCTTTCGGAGGCAATTGTAGCTCTGACAGCACTTGATTTTCTGGGACTGGGGCTGTCGCACGAATATCCGTCGCTGGGCGATTTGGTGCGACAGGGAAAAGATAATCTGCAAGCACCTTGGATAGGTATCTCCATTTTTGTTGTATTGTCTTTTTTATTAACAT
Organism: uncultured Azospirillum sp.; assembly: GCA_902489675.1. Taxonomy (GTDB): domain Bacteria; phylum Pseudomonadota; class Alphaproteobacteria; order RF32; family CAG-239; genus JAFUYI01. Next base: position 3,022 of record CABUAP010000155.1, read on the forward strand.
TGCTGATATTTGTCGGCGAAGGTGTGCGTGACGCGCTGGATACAAGGAAAAATCGCCAATGAACAATCTGTTGGAAGTAAAAAATCTGTCGGTCTTCTTTAATCATCCCCGGAAACAGGTTGTCGAAAATGTGTCTTTTTCTCTCCAAAGCGGAGAAATATTGGGAATAGTAGGAGAATCAGGCTCGGGAAAATCGGTTACTTCTTTGGCTGTTTTGGGATTGTTGCCGTATCCTAAAGCCGAGTTGGGAAGAGGGAGCTCAATCCGGCTTGAGGGGCAGGAACTGGCCGGAAAAAATGATGATGACTACCGCAAAATCAGAGGAAATCGCATTGCCTATATTTTCCAAGAACCGATGTCATCTCTAAACCCGTTGCAAACCATAGAGAAACAAATTGCAGAAAGCCTGATTCTGCACCAACATCTCAGTGAAAAAGCAGCTAAAAAAGAGGTTTTGAGACTGTTAAATCTCACCGGCATCCAAAATGCCGAAAAAAG
>CABUAP010000156.1 GCA_902489675.1 uncultured Azospirillum sp.
CCCATTCGTCTTTTTTTGTCAATCAAGCAATCATATTTCACGATGTCAAATTCCTTGCGGCATATACAAAAAAACTTCCGCAGTCCCTCGGACACGGAAGTTTTCATAACAGACAAATTCTTAATCGGCAAAAAATGTTTCTAAACGATAACTGTCAAAAACCTTATCATCAACAGCAATAATGTTTTGATCAAAAAATTCGATTTCACCATGTTCTTCATGGCGCCTATTTTCATCAAAAACAATCAGCGTGCCGGTTCTTTTTGCATCCACATCATAGAGCAACACCGCCGGAACAATAAATTTTTCCGGCAGACAATCGGTACCGTAATATACCAATTTCCAACCGTTGCCATCGGCAAAAAACAAAGCAACACCTTCGTTGACCTGAATTTTGAGATAATCACCTTTGCTGCCGGCTTCAATTCGATATCTGCCGGAAAAAAGGTCAAAACGGCCGTCAAAACGCTGGCCAAAGCCAAACATCCTGTCTGAAGATGCCGTATAAGCAGCGTATCTTACGTTTTCAAACTCATCCGTTTGTTCACTCACGGCAGTAATATTCCAACTGCCGTTTTCAAGTTTTTCCCCAAACACATCGCCGGCTAAAATCGTTTTGCCAAGATAAAGATCCCCTAAAAAACACTTCTTCGCCGGTTTTGAGTTTTTTCTTGCCCGGTTGGTGATTAAGCCAGAACCAGCCGTCGGTCAAATGATATACAAAGTCACAATCAAAGACTCTAAATTCAAAGACATCGTGCGGGCCGCAGGTCAGAGGCTGCTCAACATCACGGCAGGGAAAGAAAAAGAGGTCATAACAGTAATCATGTTTGCGCATGACCGTTACCGCCGCATTCATAAACTGCCAATAGTTTAATCCGGCTGAAACCTCACGACTTTCCGTCGCTGAATTTTCTTGCAGCAGCAGCTTGCATTTAACTTGTCGGTTATCTGTCACTGTTTCTAATTTAACGTTGTTTCCGTAAATCATAAATTTCATTATTAATAATTAAACAAAAAATTTTATTGCAGCGGGAAATTAACAAAGATTTTCGTTTTTGGCAAGTGATTAAATTTAGATTAAACCGTCAGCGGTGCGGTTTTCAGCCCGATGATTTCGACAAGAGCAGTCAGCGGCGCTTCGATTTGAAAACCGATTTTGCCGGCGCTGAAAATAATTGTTGAGAAACGGCAAGCGGTTTCGTCGGCAAAAGTCGGAAACAGCTTTTTCATCCCGAGCGGTGAGCAACCGCCATGGACATAGCCGGTCAGGCCGAGCAGCTCTTTGGATTTTACCATCTCTACCGATTTTTCGCCGGCTGCGGCCGCCGCTTTTTTCAGATCCAATTCTTCGGCCACGGGAACCATAAACACATAATGCTGACGGGATTTTCCGACTGTTACCAATGTTTTGAACACTTGTTTGGGGTCTTGACCGAGAGCGGTTGCCACTTCGATGCCGCTCAACGCCCGGCTGCTGTCGTAACTATAGGCCTGATATACCGTTTTATGCTTATCGAGCATCCTCATGGCATTGGTTTTATTTTCCATTTTTTGACTCCTGTTTCGGGTATTGGCTTCGTTATACCGCTTTTTTGCACACCCGGTCAATTTTTTAAATTAAAACTCAATATCTAAAAGATATAATAATTTTGTTGAGATTGCATTATTATGATTGAACCGCATATACAAATGTGCAGGAGGAAAACCATGAATGAACTACACTTTTTAATTCATAATCTCTCTGATTTGGCACCCAACCATGACCGGCGTTGCAGTTGCCGGGTCGTGGATATTTTGGTCGAAAATTGGGCATACGAACAATATATTACCTACGATTACGGGGAAAATATTATACAAATCAGGCATCAGCTGGAAAAACACGGTTTTAAAAATTGAAATTTTTCATCTGCTCGACCGCTATATCCCTGTTTTAAGGGTGTACTTATTTTTGGTTACCCCACTCCGAATTTTACCTACTACCGCAATTTTTCAGTCATGGTATATTCATTCTGTGATTGCAATAACTTAACTGCCTAAAGGAGGACATCAAAAATGGGACAGGCATTAAAGAAAAAAACAATTCAGGAAAACGACGACGAACGCGATATCATGCTCATCGGCAAAATATATCAAAGTTTTGAGGCTCTAGAAGAAACTCTTGGAAAACTGCAACTTGAAGAGCCTTTGTTCATCACCTATATGGCCAAAAAATCTTTTGCCGATACCGTTTTCTCACAAGTTAAACGTCACAACGAAAAGACACAGGCGCAGCGCTTTATCAATTAAGATCAGGCTTTTTTCCAGGTTGTACCGGATGGGGTATCTTCCAGTAAAATTCCCGCCGTTTTCAACTGATTGCGGATCTCGTCCGCCCGGGCAAAGTTCTTTTCCTTTTTTGCCAGAGCGCGTTCCTCAATCAACTTATTGATTTCGGCTTCTTCAACCAATCCGTCTGCGCCCTGCTTGAACCAGCTTTCCGGATCCTGATACAAAAGCCCGAGAACTGCCGCCGAAGCAACAAGCAAAGATTTGAATTTTTTGCGTTCTTCCGCGGTTTCGGCTTTGTTCAAATTGTTGACGATTTCGTGGATAACGGATAGAGCCAACGGCGTATTAAGGTCATCACAAAGCGCTTCCATAACCCTTTCTTCCGGCCGGATACTCGCATCAATTTCAACATCCGCGGATTTGAGCAGTGCATTATAAAACTTGTCCAGTACCGATTTAGCCTGTTTCAGACCGTCAAAAGTGAAATTAAACGGCTGGTGATAATGAGTGCTGATAAACAAAAGCCGCAGCGCTTCCGCCGGATATTCGCCGATCAGCTGGTTTACGGTATAGAAATTGCCGAGTGATTTGGACATTTTGACCCCATCAACCATCAGCATCCCGGCATGAACCCAATAACGGGCAAAAGTATCATCCGGGTGGGCGCACATCGATTGCGCACATTCGTTTTCATGGTGGGGGAAGATCAGATCCGATCCGCCGCCGTGGATATCAAAAGAATTGCCCAGATATTTTGAGCTCATGGCCGAACATTCCAAATGCCAGCCCGGACGACCATAGCCCCAAGGGCTGTCCCAGCCGGGCTGTCCGGCCTCGGAAGGTTTCCACAAAATGAAATCGGCCGCATTTTTCTTATAACCGGCCACCTCAATCCGCGCACCGGCCAACATTTCTTTCATGCTGCGGCCGGAAAGATAGCCGTAATTCTTCATAGAATCGACCGAAAACAAAACGTGCCCGTCGGCTTCGTAAGCATGACCGTTTTTAAGCAGCAGTTCCACCAGTTCAATCATTTCATTAACAAACTCGGTTGCCCGCGGGCGAAAATCGGGATCGGCCACGTTTAAGGCGTGCATATCGTCCAAGTACCACTGATACGTTTCCCGCGTAATTTCACTGATCGGTTTGCCGGTTTCCTGATGTTTATTCAAAATTTTGTCATCAATATCGGTGATGTTGGACACATAAGTAACGTGATCTTGGCCGTAAACCTGA
>CABUAP010000157.1 GCA_902489675.1 uncultured Azospirillum sp.
CATATATTGTTTATGTCTGCTGATAAAAATAATCATATAAATTCTTGTTGACAACCTGTTTTTTTAAAGTTATTAACAAAAACAATAATCATTATCATTTATGGGACAATAAATGAAATATTCCAGACAAAGAGAATTGATTTTGAAAACGCTGCGGGAAAACTGTATCCACCCGACGGCAGAACAGTTGCACGAATTGATTTGCCGGGAAGAGCCGACAATTAGTTTGGCAACCGTTTATCGCAATTTAAACCTTTTGGCAGAAAACGGCACGATTAAAAAGATTGAAGGATTGGACGGAATCGCCCATTTTGATCACCAAACGTTTGATCATTACCATTTTATCTGCGCAAAATGTCATAGGGTCTTTGATATCCCCTATGACATTGCTCCCGATTTGGCCAAAGACGTCGAAAACCAAACCGGACTGGCAGTGGCTTCTTACGATATTTCTTTTCGCGGAATATGTAAGAACTGTCAAAGATTCAACTAACATTCAAGGAGTTATACAATGGAACTTAAAGGTTCAAAAACCGAAAAAAATTTAATGGAAGCTTTTGCCGGAGAATCTCAGGCACGCAACAAATACACCTACTATGCCTCGAAAGCGAAAAAAGAAGGCTACAATATTATTGCCGACAAGTTTGAACAGACAGCCAACAACGAAAAAGAACACGCCAAAATCTGGTTCAAGTTGCTGCACGGCGGCGCTGTTCCCTCAACTGTTGAAAACTTAAAAGACGCTGCGGCCGGTGAAAACTACGAGTGGACCGATATGTATGACCGTATGGCTAAAGAAGCCGAAGAAGAAGGCTTTACCAAAATTGCTTTTCTGTTCAAATCTGTTGCCGCAATCGAAAAAGGGCACGAAGAAAGATACAACGCTCTGCTGAAATCGCTGGTTGAAGGTAAGATTTTCAATCGCCCGACCAAGGTTATTTGGGAATGCGCCAACTGCGGTCACCGTGTAGAAAGCCCGATGGCTCCCGAAAAATGCCCGGTTTGCGATCACCCGCAGGCTTATTTCTTTGAACTGCAGGAAGAATTCTAATTTTCTGCATATCAAGCAACAAAAATCCGTCCGTTTTGCCGGGCGGATTTTTTTATTCTTAATAACTATTTTAACCCTTTAGTTTTGTGTGTAAATATGCTATAGATATTTCATAAAATATATTGACCGGCTCTGCTTTACCACACAATCAGGATTATCCCTGACAAAATTGTACTGGAAAGGGGCGGTTAATTGAAGATAAGGGGATTAATATGAAAATTTGGTTGAAAAAATTAAAAAATTTTTTCAAAAACATTACTAAGCATCCGCGTTTTATCAAGCTGCTGAGCATTATAATGTACTATTATTCGCGCTGGGTCGGCAAAACCACTCGGTGGGATATTTTTGGCGTCAACCAATTTTATCAAGTATGGCATCAGGAAAAAGCAATCATTCTCGTTATCTGGCACGGACGGGCAATGATGATTCCTCATTTTTGGAACAAGCAGCGTCCGCTGAATGCCTTGGTTTCTTTACACAAAGACGGCAGAATTATTGCCGGTTTTTTAGAAAAATACGGTTTTGGCACCATCGGCGGTTCTTCTAACGAAGGCGCAAAATCTGCCGCGCTTGCCCTGCTCCATTCGCTGCAAAACAACACCGCGGTTGCCATCATCCCGGACGGACCGCGAGGCCCTCGGATGAAAATGAGCATCAGCCCGCTTTATTTTGCCCGCAAATCGGGCAAACCGGTTTTCGGCGCCACTTACAGCATTGAACATTCGCTCGTTGCCAAAAGCTGGGACGCTATGCTGCTGCCGCCGCCTTTCTGTCGAGGTATTCTGCACATAACCAAACCCTATTATATTCCGGCAGACGCATCGGACGAAGACCTTGAAAAATATCGTCAGGAAATTGAAGATGAAATGAATACCTTAACATTTAAAGCCGATCGGCGTTTCGGCCTGCCCAAAATAGAACCCGGTATTATTGCCAAATCTAAACGCTACCCTGATAAAGAAGAACGGAAAAAATAATGTTTATCAAAATTTACAATACTCTTATTCGTTGTTTATACCCACTGGTTATCAGCCGCTACATCAAAAAACGCAAAGAACGGGGAAAAGAAGATACCAAACGTTTTAACGAGAGAATCGGACGGCCTATACTCAAAAGACCAGAAGGAATGTTGTTTTGGTTTCATGGGGCTTCTGTCGGCGAATCGCTGTCGATGCTGCCGTTGATCAACAAACTGTTGGGAACTTATCCTACATCTCATGTGATGGTCACCACCGGTACGACCACTTCGGCAGAACTGATGGGAAAAAGACTGCCGGAGAGGGCTTTTCACCAATATATACCGATCGATAATCCGGTTTTTACCACCCGTTTTATCAAACATTGGCAACCCGACATTGTTTTATGGTTTGAATCTGATTTATGGCCGGCCATGTTGTCCGGCATCAAACGCAAGAATATTCCTTTGCTTCTTGTCAACGGTCGGATTTCCAATAAATCATTTAAACGCTGGCAGCAATTTGACTTTATCTGCAAAGAACTGCTCGATTGTTTTACCACTTGTCTGGGACAGTCCGACGAGGATGCCTATCGCTTAAAAGTCCTCGGCGCCAAAGAAGCAACCTGTCTCGGCAATTTGAAATATGCCGGCACCCCGCTGCCTGTTGATGAAGAAAAGAAAAACGTACTTTTAAAAGAAATCAACGGACGCACTATGTGGCTGGCCAGTTCAACCCACGAAGACGAAGAACTGAAAATTGCCCGTTTTCACAATGAGCTGAAAAAAGATTTTCCCGACCTGTTGCTTTTAGTCGCCCCAAGACACCCGCACCGCGGTATTGAAATTCAGGAACGGATGCGCAAAGAACTGGGACTGAAAGTATCGCTGCGTTCCAAAAACGAACCGATTACGGCGGAAACAGATGTTTATGTGGCCGATACCATCGGCGAAATGGGACTGTGGTACGGAATTTGCCCGTTGGTGTTTATCGGCGGATCACTCATCCCTCACGGCGGACAAAACTTTATGGAACCGTCCCGCTGTCGTGATGCGGTGATTGTCGGACCGCATATGCACAACTTTACCGATGCCATGAACCGTGCCAAAAAGGCTGATGCCGTGATTCAGGTCAACGATGTTCTGGAATTGACCGACACCGTTCGTCAGTTGCTGGCAAACAAAGATTTGCTGGAGGCCAAACGCTCGCTGGCTTATAACTGGGCAACTTCGGAAGCCAAAGTTTTGGATGGCATTATCGATAAAATTAAAGGTTATATTCCACAATGAAAACACCGGCATACTGGAGCAAACGCGGTCTAACCGCTGGGCTTTTGCTGCCGGCAGGAATACTCTATTCGGCAGCGACCGCCCTTAGATTAAAAGTCAAAAAACCGCACAAAGTTTCGGTACCGGTTATTTGTATCGGTAATTTGACAGCCGGCGGCTCCGGCAAAACACCAACCG
>CABUAP010000158.1 GCA_902489675.1 uncultured Azospirillum sp.
GAACCGGTTGACGACCGTCCATCACCGCTTCCAGCTCTTCTCGTGTACTCATATTTGGTGTCATATAGTGTTTCTCCTTTATTTAATATCATTATAAAACAAATAGTTCCCTGTTTCATAACAAGGACTTTTATGAGCCGCCCATTTCGGCCGGTTTGTCCGATTATGATAAAAAGTCGCATTATTGGTAAAATCTTCCAACCGACCGTCAATTGTTCTGGCTGCCAAGTCCAGACAATAGGCAAAAACCTGATCACGCTCATCAACCTTGTGCAGCAATTCAAAATTCGGATCATTTCTGTTCCAGCACGAAAACTGTCTTGGTTTCAAACAGGTTGCCGCTATATCGGGAATTTTGATTCCGCATCTTTCCCGATACCCGGTAAACCACTTTTGCGCTTTAAAACGATTCATAATCACGCAGGCCACGGCTTCCATTCCTTCTTCCCCTTCGCCGCGTGCTTCGCCGTAAACTGTTTTAGCCATTACTTCAACATCATAATCAGTCATCTTTTCTTTTTCTCCGGTTTTTATCTGCCAGCATCAGATCCAGCTTCACTTTCAGCTCTGTCAACAGTTCATTTTGCTTATTAATAAGCAAAATCAGCCCCTCAACCCGGCCGTCATATCCGTCCTGCCTTTTTTCCAAACCGTCCAGTCTGGTTTCCTGCCTGGCTTTCCACTCCCCTATTCTGATAAAATTATACAAAACGCCGAGCATTGCCGCTCCGCCGCTTACCAAACCCCAATCCATATATCCTCTCCTCTGACAAAAAAGGGAGCGTTACGCTCCCTTCCATTCTGCAAATGTCATGATATTTTCATCCGGAAATCCTTTTGCTTCCGGAATATCCCGCAGATACTTCCGATATTGCCGATACCGTTCCCGTTCGTCTTCCGCAATCGGATAATCAGCAAACATAAATTTGTCGGTTGCGGCAATCAGCATATTTCGTTCCTCTCGCTTTTCTGCAGCTTTTAAACATTCCGATTTTGCAATCACCTTTCCTTCATCAACGATAAAGTCACCATTATCCAGACCTTTTTGCATCTCATCGGTAACGATCGTATCGCCGCCTTTTTCACCTGGATAATCAACTTCAAAAATACCCCGTTCGGCATTAACCGCCGTTTTCCCTCGATTATCGTCAACATATTGCCAACCGTCGGCAAAAATCCGGGCATACCCCGGTTTTGCTGCCGGCGGTCGCTCAAACGTTGCATTGGCTGCCAACAAATAAATTGGCTTGCCCTGCTTTTGAGTTTCCAAAGGATCAATCAGAGCATCCTCTTCCCCCAAATACTCCTTTGTAACCTCATCAAACATATATATTTTCATAATCATCTCCTAATATTTGATACAAACCATAGTTTTGACCGCCGGCGGCTGTACAACCGACGATTTTCCGTATATTGCATTTGAACGGGAAGCATCGAAACTGATCACATTTACTCTGGTAATCGAACCGGCTCCCGTTCCGCCCCATACTTCGCTCGCCGTCGTTCGGGAAAACGCTCCAGAGGCTGAAGGAGATGTAATATGCTTGCTATAAGTAACGTTACCGGAAATATTCGGTAACCCAGAAGCCAATGCCCCTCCCCAGCCGCTTGTTGCGCCCCAAAACGTTTTACCGGTAAAATTCGGCAAATTAAAAGTTGTTGAACCATTACCGCTGCCATAAAGCGTACCGATTACCTCAAACAAAGCTGAATATGTTTCCCTGCTCACGGCAGCGCCGTTACAGCTAAGCCATCCCTCCGGAACTTTTGAACCGCCAAAAGGCACAATCAAACCAACCGGAACCAGTGTCTGCGGATTAATAGAATTTGCCCAATATTGTGCCGATCCGGCCGGCTGTTCCGCCAATTCGCCAACGGCCCACAAACGTGCTTCCTCCGCCGATGACGCTGCGGCATCAGAGCTTTCAGCTGCCTCCGTTGCCGAAACAGATGCTGCTTCTGCCTGCAAAACAGCCTCGTTTTTGGAACTTGCAGCATTCTCTGCCGCCATATCAACTAACTCAGTCTTAGCCGCGGCATTTGCATCAAAAGCTTCCGTTTCATCTGCCGCAAACGACTGGAAATCGGGTTTAAGCACAGTTTCGACATAAGCATCAAGCGATGGTTTTATGCTATCTTCCGTATAAACAGTTAAATTATTGCGCGCTGCCGTTTCTGCCTTTTCTACCGCTGTCACACCGGACTGCGCCGCTTCATCAACAATCTTTTTTTGATCATCAACATAAACGGCAATATCAGGCTTAATCGTTTCTTCAACATATATACGGATATCATCCTCACCGGATTTAATATAAAAAAGAGAAACGTCAACATCCATCTGCACCTGCTGCTGAAACAACACTTCGACCTCGGCAGATTGCCCGGTGCAAACATCCCAAACAATATCCTCTGTCATTTTGTCACCTGCCCGGTAACCCTAAACACAGCAACCCGATTAATATCCTGCGGAAAAATCGTATGTACGTCCTGTTGATCCGTCGTGACCTGAATATCGGTTATATAATCCCCAACCTCAATTCCCGTATCTTCCGGTTTCAATTCAATTCTGGCTTTCCCGGACGGCGCATCAAAAATTTCCCCCTCCTTTGTGAATTGGAGCTTTTTTCCGGTTTGATCATAAACCGACATTTTGATACGCCAACCGCTGATATCAATTTCTTTTCCCTTCCCGGCTCGAAATTGCAGCAAAATATCAAAAGTATCTCCTTGACGCACCACAATACCGCTCGGTGTCATATATCCTGCCATATCTCAGTCCTCCTTTACTTTAATGAAATAGTTGAGCGCAATGCTCTTTACCCGGGTTTCGCTGCCGGTTCTGCCCGAAGCCGCGCTCGATGTTTTGAAATCCGCAGAAGCCGGTGCATCGCTGGCATAATAAACACCGATGTTACGTCCGCCGCCGGAACAAAACGATTGCACGCCCGGAACACCGTGCGTATGACTTTGCATCTGATCAGCCTGATAAGAACCGAATTTACGACCGCTGTCATACCCTCTCCCATTGTCAAACCCGCGAACGACCACGCCGCGGCAATCAGGCAGATTAAAGGTTGTTACACCGTTTCCTTTGCCAAAGGTTTCGCCGATGGCTTCAAACAAATCGGCATAATCTTCTCTTGAAATAGCACGTCCGTTGCAAATCATCCAGTTGCCGTGGTCTTTTTGCAAAGCCGAACACTTAATATCACCAAGCATCAACGACCCGTTGATCGTTTTGGTAATTTCGGTTTTCAGTTCTTCCACCGTCGTTTCCATCTGCGACAAATTAACCGCATCCGTATCATCGGAAGCCTCTTTAACGCTTGTAACCTTAAAACCGCCGGCATTAAAATTTCCCTGCATCGGCACCACACCGCTACGCAAAAAACATTGGTTCAAACCATCGGAAAAATTGTCATCTTCCGCATCATGATGATCCGTCACAATATCAATATCATCAA
>CABUAP010000159.1 GCA_902489675.1 uncultured Azospirillum sp.
AAAACTCCCGTGGCAAAAGCTGCGGGGGTTTTTGTGTAATATTAATTATGCTTGAAAATAATATCTTCTTTTTTATAATAAATTGACTGAAACAACAACAAGGATAAAAAAATGAAAGAAGAAATTTTAAAGGTAATGAAAGAAGCCGGAAAACCGATGAGCGCCGGTGAAGTTGAGAAAGTTCTCAAGGCTGATCGCAAAGAAATCGACAAAGCTTTCAAAGCCTTAAAAGATGAGGGAAAAATCGTTTCTCCTGTTCGCTGCAAATGGGAACCGGCTGAATAGGCCTTCCATTTTCAGGTTGCGAATTTTGGCGGTTTATGATATACATAAGCCGCTAAATTTGTATTATTAATTTTTAAACTTATTGTGTATGATAGAAAAAATCTTTGACCGCAGTCGTCGTTGGAAAGAATTTATGATTGAAAAACTTGATCTCCCGGCTTCTTTTATGCAAACCGGTTTTGCGGAAATTATTTCAAAGTCGTCGATTTCACCGGAAAGGTGGCTTACGCTTTGCATACAATCCAGTAAAGCAATTGGCCCCTATAGTTATGAGGATATCAATTATCTGCATACGCTTAAAGGGTACCGTGCCGTATTGGAAATTATGTGTGATGATCAAATTGTTCCGCGCGGCAATATCTTTTGGCTCAAACATCCGGAATACCCCGAGATTGTGTTTGAAACCCTGCCGGCGCCGATGGAACTTTACAAAGTTTACGTCATCGATGAAAAAATTGCGGCGGACAGAAAGCCCGGAGACAGTATTTTGCTTTCGGTGTCCAATTTGGGGCGGGTTGCCGATGTTGCATTTGTATCGGAAGTTCCCGCGGAAACCGAGGCCAAACGTCAAGCGTGGCTTGCACGGCAATAAGCCTGCGGCGGTTTTAGTTATAAAAGGATTGGGATGTGTTCCCGGTCCTTTTTTTTTAACCGTGTTTAAGGATTATTAAAAAAATTTGATTATGTTACAGGCAGGAGAAAAAGAAAATGAATCATGCGGATTTAATATTGTTCGGGAAGAAATTCCGTCCGTTGTTTGACACGGTTAAAGATAGTGAGTTTTGTCGGCAATTTGCCGCTAAAAAATATCGTCATTCGGTTCAGGTTTTAATGATAGGTCGGGAAATTGCCGCCCGCGACGAAGAACTGAAAAAAGAAAGTGCCGATTTTCATGCGCTTGGCGAAAAAGCTTTATTGTTTCATGATGTCGGCCGTTTTATGGAAATTTATAAAATGTATCAGGATAATGCGTTTGCCGATCATGGCTCCTGGTTTTCAAAGCGGTATGATCACGGCGTGTTGAGTTACGAGATGATGAAAGACGAACCGGGTTATAATGATGTGCGGATTCTGGCCGCTTTAAAACATCATGGCCATATGATGGAAAAATTTGAGCAGGATTCCGAATTTCATAATCTTGCCGATTGGGAAATAGAACGGCAGATGCGGGCGATTCTTGGCTGGGTGAGGGATGCGGATAAACTGGCCAATTTTTATATCCAGCGTTATGAAGATAACTTAAAAAAAGATCCGTTTTTTGTCACCATGAGCGAAGAAGTACGGCAAGCGCCGCTGTCAGCGGATGTGGTTGCACAGTTTGAGGCCGGGCAGGTGATTTTGACCGGCACCGTCAAGTCTTACTGCGACCGGCTGTTGTGCTGCCTGTCATGGATTTATGACCTCAATTACAAGGCTTCTTACCGTCTGTGCGCGGAACACGGCTATTTTGACATGCTGCTTGAACTATTGGCGGAGTATAACCGCGACACCGGCGCACAGGAAAAAATTGCCCGGACGGTACGGAGTTTTCTGGCGCAAAAAATCGCTTAAAAAAGAAAAGCATCAACCGTTTCGGGTTGGTGCTTTTCCAAAAAGAGAAAGTAGTTAACTACTTGAGAGCCTCGCAGATCTTGTTGTACTCCTCTTTGTCGATTTGTTTCGCTTCGAGAAGTTCTTTCGCCATTTTCTTGAAGGCCTTTTTTTCGGCTTTCGTCATGGTGGCGGGATCTTTTTTATACTTGTCGAGCATAAACTGACGAAGTACTTCGGCACCTTGTTGACCTGCTTTTTTGTCAGTGTTTACTGCGGTACCGAACTCGGGCTGATTTTTCCTATTCTCTTTCATGTTTTTTTTATTTAATTGGTTAATAATTTTTTCTTGCTTTTGATTTTAGACTAAAAACAAATTTTGTCAAGTGCGTTTCCGAGGAAACGGTAAAAAAAATCCCGCCGGCAGGGGCGGGATTGCAGAAAAAGGCAAATAATTAAAACTCGCGTTTCAAATCGCGTTCAAACATTGAACGGATGGTTTGTTCAATGTCTGCATTTTCGTAAATTGCCTTATACAGCGCCTGACAGATCGGCATATCGATTCCTTCTTGGTCGGCAATAATTTTGACCGCCTTTAAGGTCGGCACGCCCTCTGCCAGCTTGGCAAAACGTTCGCCTTTGGCAAAAGCCTCGCCGTAGGAACGGTTGTGGCTGTATTTGGAAAACAACGTTGCTTCATAATCGCCCAGATGCGCCAAACCGTAGGCAGACATCGGGTTGCCCCCGAAATGCTTGATCAAACGGCCGACCTCAACCGGTGCGCGCGCCATCAGTGCGCCTTTCAAGCCGTACCATTCCAAACCGTCCAAAATGCCGGCCGCCAAACCGATTACGTTCTTTAAGGCTGCGCCGATCTGGTCGCCGATCAGATCCGAGCCGTAATAAAAACGAATCAAATCACTTTGCAGCAGTTTGATCAGATCATCTTTGGTTTTTTCTTCCAAACTGTCGATTACCGCCGCCGACGGCACGTTTTTCATATAATCCTGCACATGGCCGGGACCGGACAAGGTGGCCACATGAATATTTTGTTGGATTTCTTCCTTAAACACATCATGCATAATTTTGGCAGAAGGTTCTTCCAGCCCTTTCATCGCCAACAGGAATGTTTTGCCGCTTAAATCAAAGCCGTTCAACTCTTTTGCCAGAGAACGCAGATGCTGGCAGCCGATCGAAATGATCACGGTGTCATTGGCAAGTACTTTGTCAAGCGTGTCATGCAAATACATATTGTCCGAAAGGCTCAAATATTCGTTTTTGCGGGTATCGCGCAATTCGATAAAGTTGGGCGAAGTTTTGAGGTCATACATCAAAACGTTTTGGATTTTGCCTTTGCAGCGGTTGGCGGCATACCAGGCGAGAAATGTTCCCCAGCGGCCGCAGCCGATAACAGAAATGTCTTTCATGATCGTTTGTCCGTAAATGTTAAAACTGTTTATATCATAACTATTAATCTAAAAATCTGCCGGATGCAAACAACATCTTATGATATCCTCAGGCCGTGTGGGCTATTACCAAATAAAAACTCTCGTTTACAGAAACGAGAGCGGGAAAATCTGTTGCGTTTTAGCCGTTCAACTCGACTTTTTGATCCGTT
>CABUAP010000160.1 GCA_902489675.1 uncultured Azospirillum sp.
AATACAAAGTGGCTTATTCGTTAGGAGATGAAAATGAAAAGGGGTATGTTGTTTTTGCGAGAAGTCTTTATGATTTGTCAGAAACGCCATTAAAAACCATAGGTAAGGATGCCGAGGTTTGGAGCAGAAATCCCTATATGATGACGGAAATTAAAAAGCTTTCAGTTGAAGATTTAGCTCAGGAGGGAATTTTTTACCAAACTGCTGACGGAGAGCTGAACCTTGAGGTTACGCCGGCACAAAGGCAGGGAGAAGATAATCCAAGAGGGAGTTTTACTCGCTATAGGGATACCGGAGAAGCGATTATCAGGATTTTTCAAACCGCCGATGCCTCAACCGTCGTTCATGAGTTGGGGCATTTCTTTTTGGACGATATGCGGCGTTTTGCCGATAACCCGGAAACGGCGGCACAGTTGCAGGCAATATATCGTTATGTCGGTTCAACGGATGGAAATCTGACAAGAGAGCAGCATGAGTATTTTGCCGATTCCTTTGAAGCTTATTTGCTGGAAGGGCGTTCGCCTAATGCGCTTTTGAAAAAAGTGTTTCGTCGTTTTAAGAGTTGGCTGCGTAATCTTTATAATGAAGTTAAACGCTTGGAGTATGTTAAATTAGATGATGAGATTCGCAAAACCTTTGATGATATGCTGGGCGGCAGAAAAATTGATTTTGCCATGCAGCAGAGCGGAGTTGCTATGCGGGAGAAATTGGCTAAAGGGAATATCAGTCAGCAGACAATTAATAAAGCAATGAAGCTGTTGTCCGATGGAAAAATGAGCAAAGCGGATATGGATGACCTGATTGCCAGATTGAAAAATAATGAGCTTGATGCTGCCGGATTCGCTTCTGAACTAAAAGCAATTGAAGCAAGTGACAATATTAATAATGAGGAAAAAAGCGCTTATGATTATTTGAAATATCGTCAAGCTTTAAGTAATGGCAATTTGTATAAACGAGATGTTCGTGCCAAAATAGAACGCTTGGTGAATTGGACAAAGCCGCGCAGCCAGGGCGGAAAGCTGGTCGGCAGGTTCCCGGACATCAAATTAAACCGGGAATTTGACCATATACGGGAAATTTTGGCACTAGGCAAAGAGGAGGCTTTGCAAAAAATTTCTGAAAATCAGAGAATGATTGAAAATCTGGACAAACATGTAGAAGGAGCCGAAGGAAACAGGGAAGCGCTGGTTTGGGAAAACAAACTGTTGTCGATTGCCGCTAATCGGGCGAGTATGAATAATCTTTTGGATGTTTATGATGCTATTTCAGACAGCTATAACAGCGGACGGTTGTCGGCAGCAATTACCGGCGAATTGAAGAGAGCACGGCGGAAACGTTTGATTGATGAGGCAAAAAATGTATTGACCGGAAACGGACGGATTAATTGGCGGGAGGAGCGAAGCGGGTTAAAAGCTTTTGCCAACCGGCTCGGGGTTAGTCAAATGTCATGGAATGGCTTGATGGATATTTTGTCAATGAATGATAAAAGTTCAACAACCGGGAAAAGTTTACTTAATCAAAATATGGATGTATTTGAAGCAGAGCAAAACATGCAGAAAGGTATTGCTGATGACGGAGAAAATGTATCTTTGAGATTGGAAAAAGCCCTGAAAGGGAATAACAATCGGGCAATTTCGGTTAACCGTTATGTTAACAATGAATTGCAAAAAAAATATACGATTGAATGGAGCGGCGGCAAACGGGTTTTCACTAAAGACCAGCTGCTTGATATTTATATGAAAGCAAAAGATCCGGAAACACGTGAAATGATGTTAAAAGATGATATTTTGCAGTTCAATGAAGATTTTTTACAAGAGGTCGATAATAATCTGACGGCCGATGATGTGGCAGTAACGGAGGCTTTGTTTGAGTTCTATGATGAAAATTATCAAAAGATAAACGCCTTTTATGAACAACATTTCGGGATAAGTCTTGGCAAACGTCAATTTTATTCTCCGAGATCGATTGAACGCGGCGGCGTGAATGTGGAAACCGGAGATATGATCAGCTATGCCGGATTTTCCGGTGTTAAACAACGGACAGCTAAAGCAGGAGCTTTGAAAATCAAGGGAGCTTTTAATGCTTTGAACTCATATATTGTAAACTCAAACCATTATATGGCCTTTTCTGATAAACTGCAGGACATTAATGCCGTATTTGGGGATGTGGAAATTAAGACGATTGTTAAAAATCTGTTTGGTCAACAGATGCAGAAAAGAATTGATTATGAAGTTTCTAACTTTGCCAATAACGGACGGATGAGGACAGAGGGCTGGGGACGTTTTTTCAACCGGCTGCGGTCTAATTATGCCGTTTCTGTTTTGGCGCTTAAGCCGGCACTCGCTATCAAGCAGTTTACATCTTTCCCAGCTTATTGGGAAAATATGTCGGCAAAAGATTTTGTTGCCGGTCTTGCCGATTTTGCAATGCATTATAGGGAAGCGGTGGAAACATTGGGCAACACAACTCTTATGAAAACCAGAGATGTCAACATCATTCGCGATTTGGAGGAACTTTCTAAAACCGATCTGATTAAAAATAAAGCAAAAAATATTAATTTGCGTGAACTGATGATGGCCAATATCAGAATGGGTGACCGCTTTACGATCTACAGCGGCGGTTGGGCGCTTTATAAATCGGAACTGAAAAAGAACCTGAAAGCGGGGATGAATGAGGCGGCAGCCAAGGCAAAAGCTCTGGATACATTTGAGCGGGTAACGGACGAAACTCAGCAATCCGGCCGGATGAGCCAGCAGTCGTATTGGCAAAGCAATGCCTTTTTGCGTGCCTTTACAATGTTTCAGAGTTCTCAAAATCAATATTTGCGTAAGGAAATAAATGCTCTGCGCGGGGTGTTTACCGGTCGGATGAGTAAAAAACAGGCGGCAAAAACAATTTTTATTTATCATTTTTTGCTACCGATGTTTTTCCAGTTTGTCGCTGACGGTTTCCGCTGGGATGATGAAGCTCAATTACGTGCCGGATTTTTCGGTTCGTTTAATGGTATTTTTATTCTTAACCAAGCTTTGGAAGGTCTATGGGATGCCACTGTCGGCGGCAAAGGGACATATGGCTTGGGGCTTCGGGTTCGTGATGCAATTCCTTTTGAAGGGAGTATTGAGGACATTATTAAAGAAGTGATGAAGATGGCCGAGGATGACCTGGATATGGAAGATTGGATTGAGGTTTTGCAAAAGTTCGGGAAATCTTCCGGCGAAGTGTTAGGGGTGCCAGTTAAATATCCTTTGGATATTATCAACAATTTCGGCGATTATGCCAAAGCCGGAGAACCGGGCAAGGAAATTATGCTGTGGCTCGGCTGGTCGCCGTATGCCTTGCGGGACTTTGAGGATGAATAAAATTATTGATAATTAATTTTGGTTGTATATTATTAATTTATTGTATTAA
>CABUAP010000161.1 GCA_902489675.1 uncultured Azospirillum sp.
GATCAAGCCCACCCCCCGGGACGGCCTGATATATAACCGGAAAATCGGCGATTTCCTAAAAAAATTAAAAGTGTGAGAGAAAAGCCGTTTGCAGAAAAATATAGACAAAACAAAAAAACAATGTTACTATTTAGTAAAGATCGGACAATATTGAAAGTCTTAAATAAAGAGGATCCTAACGATGGCAGAGAATAACCAGGCAGCAAACAGCACCGCAGCACCGCAGCAAGCCGTAAAAGAACCGGCTCCGCAGCAACAGGGCAACAGCGGCGCAGGCAATGAAGCAGGAAAGACCGGCCAGCCAAACGGCAAAAGCACTGTTACCGTAAACCAAAGCAAAGAAGCCCGGATTGCCGAAATCAACGAGCAGCTGAAAAACGGCGTTTTGAGCATTGATCAGCGCGCTGCGCTTGAAAGCGAAAAAAGCAGCTTGGAAAACGAAGGCGATGCCCCAGGTGAAACCGGCGAGAAAAAAGACGATGATGTTAAAAAAGATGATGATAAAGACAACAGCTTCAAAGAAAGCGACATCATTCAATATATGTATAACGAATGGCTGATTAAAGGTTTTTGCAAGATTGGCGGCAAAATTGAAAAAGTTTCGGGAACCGCCTATTACAAATTAGAAAGAAAGATCATAAACAAATGCGCAGAACAACTTGCCGAAGCCAAAAAAGCAAAAGGAACAAATGCCTATAACGCCTATAAAACTTTATCTGCAGCCAGAGAGAAAACTTCCGAACAAATAAAAAAACGGGACAACCAACGTTTAAACGATGTAAAACAACTGGCTGAGATTATCGGCAAAGGACAGTTAAATGACCCTTCGGTAAAAATCGGCGCAGAAAACCTGCCCCCGCTGGCAATGCTTGCCAAAATGTATGACATTAACAGCAGTCAGCTGCAAAAATATATGCCCGAGGATTCGAATAAATATGTCGATCTCACTAAAATAGAAAACCCTCGCCATGTCGAAATGTTTAAAATCATCAATGCCCACAATCATTTAACAACGAAAAGAAATGATTTGTATGAAACTTTGGGCATTTCGGCCGAAGAGGTCAAAGAGAATCCGAAACTCGTTCGGCAAAAACTGAAGGCACTGCAAAAAGATAAAGATAAGCAGGATACATTTAAAACAGCCGAAACACGATATAAAGCAATGGTCGAGGCTCAAAAGAGTCTGTGTAAAGCCGGCGCTCGCTTTGCCCAACAAGAAAATCGGCAGATTGTTTTCGATTCAATGGTAGACCAAACCGCCATCATGATGGCCGAAGCCAGAATGCTGGACAACGTTGCGCACAACGGCAGCGCTTATGAGGGCAAAGACCTGGTACAAACATTCCAGGCACTGGCCGAGGACAAGCGAAAAATTTTGAATGAAGCCACCGCCGAAGAACGGGAAAAATTTGTTGACGGCAATAATATGCGAACAGTTGCTCCCGGCATAAAAATGAACACGCCGGGAAGCATCAGCAACTATAATATTCTGGCCCAATCTGCTTCCAATGCTGCCGCCAATAATATCGCTCATTTCAGAATTGCGGAAATGAAAAAAAGACCATACCCAAACCGCACACTTTATAATTTGGAAGAAATGGTCGAAAAACAACACAAAACCCATCAACCGCCGACAGAAGAAAAATTGCAGCAGGCCGAACAGACCTCCGAGCAGGAACGAATTGAAAGAAAAGAAGAGCTGACGACCAACAACGACAAAGAGGATCAGCCGGCGAACACGCCCCCCCGCGATATGGAAGAAGAAGCCGTTATCAATAAGGAAGAAACCCAAATTTTAGATGAAAGAAAAGCCGACGAACGAGACAAAACAGCGGCATTGACAATCCGAGAAGCGGAGCACGCACAAAGAGGCAGCGCCATCTTCGGTCGTATCAACCAAATTAAATCCAAACAGATTCAGGCTGCCCTTGAAGAAGGACGAAAAAACAATTTTCAGGGATGGAAACTGGCAACTTCCCGCGGTCAAGAGCAATATTCATGAAAAAGATAGCTAAATATCTGCGCTTACTTCTGATTCTGACTGGATGGACAGCGTTTTATCTCTGGTTCATCGGTTTGATAATGAATTATTTTTGGCATTTTAACATTTTTGAAAAACGTTACTGGCAGATTATCAGCGAGTTTTGGAGCGCCGGCGGCGTGATAGACCAACCGTCGGAATATATGTTTTTGCTGATGCTCATATTGATTATTCCCGGCTGGTTTTACGGTTTTAAAAAAGCCAAACAATTATCTTATGTCAAAATTATTTTCTTCCCCATATTTTGGTATCACGATTATATCAGCCGCAAATATGCCGATTTGCCGAACCGCATCGTGATAAAAAATATGGGCGGCGGCAAAGTAAAAAAACAATCGCCGCAGCAGATGATGGAAGAGATGATTTCCAGCCGGATGCCTCAGGCAAAAGAAAAAAAGGATCTCAACTCCAGCAAAATCCGCAGCAATTTTGAACAAAAAAACCGTAAATTCCACGAAAAAATGGAATCCGGCGACAGCTAAACAAAGGATATAAAACACTTGTTAACCATATTGCGTTTACAATGTCTGAAAACTTTATGGAGATTTAATTGAAACCCTTACTGATACTGACCAGAATAATAATTGTCGGCTTGTTATGGAGTGTTTTCTTTATGGAAAGCATCAGGGTTATCATGCTCCGCAACTGGCATTTCGACATTCTCAATATGGAGCACTGGCAAATTGCATGGGATCTGTGGCTCAACTCCTGGGTTATTTCCGAGCCTAAAGAATGGGCATTTGTCCTGATCATCATTTCGTTTATTCCGCTTTGGTTTACCGGGTGGATCGCCCTCAGTCTCGTTTCTTGGGGAAAACTGGTTCTGTTTATTATCACGCTTCCGTGGAAGTTGTTTAAAAACTTTTTCTACAAACCGGTCAAAATCATCACGACCAACACCGGGGTAACCCCGATAAAGAAGAAAAAATCATATAAAGAAATCCGACCGCGCGCCGTACGCTCGGCCATGATTAGCGAACGCAGCGAATTGGCTCCCGCTCCGATCAGCATTCCGACCGTAGCCCCCACTTTGGCAACGCCCAAAATGGCGCCGACGCCGACGCCCGCAGTTATGGCGGAAAGCAAACCGGCTCCCAAAAACTTTGAACACGCCTTATTTAAATTTGATGATAATTTTGACGATCTGGATTTTGATATTGACGCGTTTGAAATCGACAATAAAAAGAATCAGGAAAAAGCGGCCGGTGCTCAAGCGTCCAAATCCTCACGAGCTCAGGAACGGGATTATGACGATTTTGACGCCTCCCGCGATCGCCGCGATCGAAAAGACAATCGCAGCCGCGACCGAGAAGACGGCAGACGAGATCGCGATGATGACCGCCGTCGGGAAAAT
>CABUAP010000162.1 GCA_902489675.1 uncultured Azospirillum sp.
CAGGTTAAAAACAAAACCGTAAGCGCTCAAATACTCTGCCGTTCGCAAATTATCGGCAAAAGAATACGCATCGTCATAAACATTTCTGTACCAATGCGGATCAGAAGATTTCGGCGGTCGGCGCAAATAAAAATTCTCACCGCTTGCGGTTACGGCCGCCTGCTTAAAAAACTGCCGCAGCAGCTCGGGACAAATATTTCCCAAGCTTCCGGCAGCACCATCCTTATCAAAAGAAATTCCCCCATGTTCACGCATCAGCAAATCCGGCAGATGATTAAACGGTCCCGTATCCCAGCCGGCAATCCGAGGCATTTCATTTTTGCCTTTCCAATTGACCACCGCAATGTTCCCGGTATTGCCGCCATTGCAAAAAGCGATTGAATCAAAACCTTGTTTTTGCATCATAGCGGCAAGATGAAAATTGTGCATCGGCGCCAACGGAGCCCCCTCGCCGCCGTTCATCAGATCATCGGAACGAAAATCATAAATAACCGGAATACCGGTCAAATCCGCCAGCAATTGCGCATCCCCGACCTGCAGCGTATAAGGCTCCCCCTTGCCGGCAACCGAGGGCGGAAAATGATCACAGGTCTGCCCGTGAAAACCGACAGCGGCAATTTCAGCCTTATCAATACCGCTTTTTTCCAACAGGCGGTTGACCGCTGTCGCTGTTAGTTTGGTATAATCTGCAATGGTTGTCGCAAAAAAAGGATCATCCGTCAGTTCTTTTGTTGACGGCAGACCTTTGATTTTTTCTTTTAGCAACAAAAAATTTTCTCTCAACTTGGCCGGATACGGAAGCGAAAAAAATGCCAAATCACAAAAATTGCCGTCATCTTCAAATGCGCTCAGCACCACATCAACGGCATCCAAAGAATTTCCGGTCATAATACCGATTGTTTTAATTGACATAAAAAGCTCCCTAAAGGTTATTTTCCCGGGAGCTATTGTAAAATAAGGCGGATTTAAAATTAGTTAAACATTGCACGCATCGGCTTCAATATTGACCGAAACCGTCTTTAGCGCCCCGCTTTCCGGCCGGTTATCCCGAATATGCGCTGCCAGTTCTTTTTTAAACTGTTCCGCTTTTCCGTATCCGCGAGCAATATAAGAAGCCATGGTTATATAAAGAATCTCGTCCAAAGTCGGATAATTGGTAATCAGCAGGTTGAGCTTGCGGATAATTTTTTCTTTGTATTTATAATTGTCTTCGCCAAAATTGGTCAGCCCGACCAATCGGTGATGAATATCTCTGACCGCTTTGGCATTATATTCTATCCGCACCCGCGCCAGTTTGTCCTGATAAGCGGCAACAGAATCAAAATCGGACAATTTGTTGAGCTGAATTTCCAAATCATATTGCGGATAAACACGCGCGGCAGCTTTTTCCAGCGCCGCAAACAACAAACCTCTGCTTTCCGCTTTTTGCAGATCAAGAAGGAAACTTTCGCCAAACGTTTTTTTAGTAACTTCGCCTGTCATGGCCCTTCTCCCGTTCCATAATTATATTGTTTTTATATAATTGAAGTTTAGCACAAAAAGCCCCTCAGCACAACAGAAAACAAATATCATTTCGATAAAAATTATATGATAAATGCAATTATTGATTTGATTATTTTAATACAACATTTTATAATTTCGCGGTTAAGGAGAAACTTATGCGCGAACTATGCCTGTCATCTGAACTATATCCCGTTTCACCTGCCGATCTTGCTGTTTTGCAAGACACGCCGGCAGAACAAAAACAACATACCAAAGACGAAATTGTCGTCCTAATCGGTGACAGTCAATCCGGGCAAAAAGATACCTTGCTTTGCGGGCGGGATGCGGTTTGCCGCGCCGTTGAAAACAACGACGCTTCTATCCCGGTACGCTTTGCCTTTACTACAAAAATCAACCGCTTCGATTTCATAACCGTTTTTGTAAAACCGCTTCGTGCGCGCTACAAAATATCGTCTTCCAACATCTATCACATCAACCCGCTTGATATTCGCAAACTCCGGATCGAACGCAACATCCGCACCAAAGAAAACGCCTATGTCTTCAGCAATCCTCTGTTTTATTACGACGAAGCCGAACGCAATCGCCAATATAACGAACTTTATAATTCTATGAAACAAGGATACGATGACAAATTTCCGCTGGATATCATGCTGTTAAGAATGATGGGCATCAAAGACACAATCAATCAGGGACATCATCGGATGGGAATCGCCCTTGAGTGCAAACTGCCGCTGGTTGCCGTCCGTTTCAGCGCTGCCGGCGCTGCGCCGCGGATTTTAAAACCGCTGCTAAAAATTGTGGCCGACATCAATATCACCCTAAAATTATGGAATAAAAACAAATGACCCGTATTCTCCATATCGCCAATTTCAACTCCCTCCGCTTAAAAGGCTGTTTTCAATGCGGTTTTCCTGTAAAAATTACCGCCGGACTGATCAAAAACGGTTATGAGGTCATCAACTATTCCGACCGTGACTTGTGCCGGATGTTCGGTTTCGGCCATATGAATAAGTTTGGCCGCTGGCGGTTGAACAAACATTTGATAGAGTTTTGCCAAACCACCCGTCCCGATGCCATTCTGCTTGGCCATGCCAACACCGTTGCCAACGAAACGATCCTAAAAATCAAACAAATGTTGCCGTCCGTAAAAGTTATGCAATGGAACTGCGATTCCATAACCCCGGAGAGCAAGCGCAATCTGAAAGCGATCCGCGAGCGGCTGGAAGTTGTTGACGCTACCATGATTTCAACCGGCGACCGCGCCATGCTCAATATGTTCAAAACAGACGGCAAACCGGTAGCCTATCTCCCCAATATGGTTGATGCCGCAATTGAAACCGGCACCGCATTTGCTGAAAATAATCTGCCCTTTGACGTGTTGCTCTGCGCCAACACCGGCTGTCGTCAATTTTGCGGTCACGATAAGGAAATTGAAACGATTCTTGCGGATTCGGAACATAAAATCCCCGGCATCAAATGGCTGCTCGGCGGCCTGCGCGGACAACCGGCTCTGCACGGCGCCGATTATCTCGATGCCTTCAAAAAAGCCGGCATTGGTTTTAATCTCAGCCGTTACAATGATACCTATTTGTATAGTTCCGACCGCCTGGCACACATCATCGGCAACGGCGAACTGGCTTTGATAGACCGCGCCACCGGCTTTGCCGACGTGATCCCCGAAGACGGCGCCGCCTTTTACGGCAGTGAAGACGAATTTTATGACAAGCTCGCATTTTACAAAAACAACAGCGATGCCAGAATGAAAACAGCGCATCGCGGTTACGATAATTTCTACCGGGAATTTGACAATAAAATCGTCACTGCTTATATGGCGGCTCTGTTGTTTGACCGTTTCAAACAACCGGAACGTTTATGGCAAATTGTTATCTG
>CABUAP010000163.1 GCA_902489675.1 uncultured Azospirillum sp.
GTTGTGCCTTTTTCTGAGGAAATTAGAGATTTGGCATATACGCTTTTTGTTGTGCTGTTCTTTATGTTTGTTTTTAATAAGGGATTGGGCATAATATCCTGGCTGGAGAAACAGTTTCCCCGCACCGGTATTTATTTTTTGTATGTCGGTTGGTTGATGTATGTTTCACTTTTATCCGGATTGGGGCTAATCTCCATTTTGGCAACGTTGGAAAATAAGGCGAATTCTACTGGTGAAACACCGGATTTGGGCTGGTTGTCGGCGGGGATGGAGATATATTACTATCTCTTTTATGGCGCTTTTGTATTGTCATCGCTTTTTGCCGGTTATAAGATAATTCAATATCAGAAGAAAATTTCGGCCAAAACGGCAGATTAAAAATGTGGCGGGCTTGTAACGGGTCTGCCTTTTTTAACTTGAGCCAAAAGGATACCTTTATGAAACAAACTATCTTAAAAACAACAGTCGGATTATTTTTAAGCATATTGACTGTTTTGTTGTTTTGGAAATTGGAACAGTATGTGCCGGTAATCGGGCTGCTGTTGGTCTTCTCCGGATATTTTTTTAGTGCTTTTGTCGTGGTGTTGGTATGGTTGAAAATATGGCGGGGAAATTGTAAACCGGAAACCAAATCTTTTTGGGGAAATGTAGGCAAATTTCTGTTCAGTATATTGGTTATTATGGGGTACTATGATTTTGAGGAAATATACCCTTGGAGCTCGGAGGATTTTGTCGTTGCTTATCCGGTCTTTATCATGTTTTTGTTAAGAGCTGCCTGTTGTATTGTGATCACCTATATATGGGTGCCGTCAATTTTTGGTAAATACAGGCATTTGATGTTGATTGCCTGTTTCTTGCCGTATTTTGTAAATTTTTATGTTCTTGATGATGTCGAAGTTCCTGATAGCTCTGCTTCCGATGAAGTTAATGAGCCGATAGTTGATCATTTCTGTCGAAAATACCTCCAAATCGAAGGCTTTTTTACGCCGCTGCCCGAAAGCTGTCGGGAAAGGCTCGGGCGGCAATAATCTTATATGCCGCAATTGACGCCGCGGCGGGGGATTCTGCAAAAACGGCGGAAATTTGTACTTAAAACTTGCCAAAATGCGGACTTTGCGTTATTTTAGCTCAGATTTTTTAAATAGGATAAGGGAAAATGACGGATTTATTTGAGGGTGGCGTCGCGGTCGAAAGCAATTATTCGGCACAGGATATTCAGGTTTTGGAAGGGCTGGAAGCGGTTCGGGCTCGTCCGGGTATGTATATCGGCGGCACGGATGAACAATCGTTGCATCATCTGGTGGCGGAGATCCTCGATAACTCGATGGACGAAGCGGTGGCGGGTTTTGCCAATCGGATCGAATTGTCGCTGAATGCCGATTATTCGGTGACCGTGAGCGATAACGGCCGCGGTATTCCTGTCGATTCTCACCCGAAATATCCCGACAAATCGGCTTTGGAAGTTATTATGACCATGCTGCATTCGGGCGGCAAGTTTGGCGGCAATGCCTACAAAGTTTCCGGCGGTTTGCACGGGGTCGGTTCCTCGGTGGTCAATGCCCTTTCCGAAAGTTTGGTCATCGAGGTTGCCCGCGATCGCAAGCTCTATCGCCAGCACTATGCCAAAGGCCGTCCGCTTGATAAACTGGAAATGGTTGGCAATGCGCCCAACCGCCGCGGCACCAGCATCTGTTTTCGCCCCGATCCGGAGATTTTTGGCGCCAACTGCTGCTTTTCCCCCAACAAACTGTATCGGATGGCGCGGTCAAAAGCCTTTTTGTTCAAGGGGATCCATATTTTGTGGAAATGCGCGCCGGAACTTTTGAGCGACGGCGATGTGACGCCGGCAGAAGCTGAACTGCATTTCCCCAACGGTCTGCGCGATTTTCTCAATTACCAGATCGGCAGCCGTGCTACCGTCAACCGGATGCCGTTTGCCGGAGAGTCGCTTTTGTCGGGGGATGAAGGCAAAGTTGAATGGGCTGTCACTTGGCCCGAAGATGAAAACGGTTTTTGCCATTCATATTGCAATACCGTTATCACTCCGCAGGGCGGCACCCACGAACTGGGCTTTCGCTCGGCATTGTTGCGCGGGTTGAAAGAATACGGCGAAATGGCCAATGTAAAAAAAGCAGCGGCAGTTACCGGCGAAGATTTTTTGAGCGATGCCTGCATTATGTTGTCGGTTTTTATCCGCGATCCGGAATTCCAGGGGCAAACCAAAGACAAGCTGACTTCAAGCAAAGCAGTACGGTTGGTAGAGCAGGCGGTTAAAGATTCTTTTGACCACTGGCTTTCGTCCGATTCTGAAAATGCGGCGGCGCTGATGGAATATGTGATTGCCCGGTCAGAATTTCGCCGCAAGAAAAAGGAAGAAAAAATCCAGAACCGCAAAAGCCCGACCAAGCGTCTGCGGCTGCCGGGAAAATTGGCCGATTGCTCAAAATCGGCGGCGGAAGATACCGAAATCTTTATTGTTGAGGGCGATTCGGCAGGCGGCTCCGCCAAGCAGGGACGCGACCGCATGACGCAGGCGATTCTGCCGCTGCGGGGTAAAATCCTGAACGTGGCCTCGGCTTCACTCGACAAGATTACGCAAAATCAGGAAATCAAAGATATGATTGAGGCGCTGGGTTGCGGCATCAAAGATAATTATAAGGAAGAAAACCTCCGCTATGAGAAAATCATCATCATGACCGATGCCGATGTTGACGGCGCCCATATTACTTCGCTGCTGATGACGTTTTTCTACCAGCAAATGCCGAGATTGATTGAAAACGGGCATTTGTTTATTGCCACCCCGCCGCTTTATAAAATCTCGGCCGGCGGCAAAAACTTTTATGCTTTGGACGACGATGATAAAGACCGTATTTTGAAAAAAGAAATCAAAGGCAACCAAAAGGCGGAAATCAGCCGTTTTAAAGGCTTGGGCGAAATGAGCGCCGTCCAGTTGAAAGAAACAACAATGGATAAATCCAAACGGACATTGTTAAAAGTTCTGATCCCCTCTACCAATACCGAGGAGGGAAAAGAAGAAGCGTTTGAAACCCGGCGGATGGTTGAGCGTCTGATGGGTAAAAATCCGGAACCGCGGTTCAAATTTATCATTGAACGCGCCAAGTTTGTGGATGATCTGGATATCTAGATGATTCGTTCTTACCGTCAAGAAGATACAGAAGCTTTAGCGGAAATTTGGCAGGCTGCCAGTCTGCGTGCGCATAATTTTATAAAAGATACTTATTGGCTTTCCAAGGTTGATGAAATCAAAAATATCTGGCTGCCGGTGGCCAAAACTTTGGTATGGGAGGAAAATGAACGTCCGGTTGCTTTTATCAGTGTTATTGATGGTGAATGTATCGGCGGGCTGTTTGTT
>CABUAP010000164.1 GCA_902489675.1 uncultured Azospirillum sp.
ACAGCGATTTTTTCCAATCCAGCAACTTTTGGCGAAAATATTCAACCTGCATTTCGTTCATATATTCTTCATTTGCCGAAGGTTTGTAATCGGGGGGAAGAATTACAGAAGTTTCAACCATTTTATATCTCCAATTTAGTTATACTTTTATAATCGCTTTCATATAGCCAACTATATATAAATTTCAACAAGTTTCTCAAGCAAAAAATCACATTACACCTAGTTTTCGGCCGAATATTTGGGATATTACTGAAATCTCCAGGTAATGGTGTTGTTGCGGCTGTTTTTACAGGCGGCCATGGCATTTGAATATTCCATCGGCAGTTTGGTCGAATTTTTGCCCTGCCAGGTAAAATAGGTTGTGTTTACTTTGATATGCAGCAGGTGGGAGTTGTATCCGCTCATCCAGTCCACCATTGCCAGTTCCACACAGGCATTATAGGGCAGCGTGTCAAATGTGATGTCATAGACACTGTCTTGTTGGTCGCTTTTGATGGTGGCCTCGCCTTTATAAGCATGGTAAATTTTGTTGCCGTCGATCATATCGCCGGGGACAAGAGATTCTTCGGCCAGCAGTTTGACTTTGAGATCGGAAAAATTTTCTGCCGCGGAAAAACGGAAATCGATATTTTTTTGCAAATCGACAATCTGCTGAGTAACCCGGCTCATCCGGTATTTGTCCAGCATATTGTTGATCAGGCTGATGATGGCGATGGCAAGTGCAGATATGACGCCGATAAACATAATCGACTCGATCAGCGTATAGCCGGACTGCGACTTTTTATCTTCCATGGTTTCACTCCTTTGCAGAATATTTCTATTTTTCACTTTACTTTAATAAATCCTAGCTTAAATTATATTAAAAAGTGTTAAAGAAAGGAACAAAAATGAAAAAATTAACCACAGCGCTGACGTTAACGGCGATTGTTTGTTTGAGTGCGGCTTCTGCCGGTGCGATTGAAAACAATTATAAACCTTATCTCGGGGTCAACTATGCCTATGGTGAAATTCGTGCCAACGGCGCGCATTCGTATCATAATGCCGGTTCGGTCAATCTTGGGTCAGTTTATAATAAATATTTCGGTACAGAGCTTTTTTACCAATATTCGGATAAGCACAAATTTGATGCCGCCGATGACATCAAAAACACCTCTTTTCAGGCTTATGGTCTGGATATGATGGCGTATCTTCCGCTCGGCTGCGAAGGACGGTTTGCGCCGACGGCGACTCTCGGACTGGGTGAATATTCGTTCAAGCATAATTTCCGTTTTTCCAAAGACCGTCGCGATCGCGGTTGGGGATATCGTTTTGGCGGCGGTTTGACCTACCACATGGATGAGAATTGGTCGGCCCGTATTTTGGCTCGCTATGTCAAACTTGATAAAGTTGACGGTTTGGATCATATGAATGAGTATTCGTTAGGCCTTCGCTATACGTTTAATTAAGCGCAGTTCTGCTTTAAGCCCCGGTATCGGTTCCGGGGCTTTTTTGTTGTTTAAAGATAAAAATCCCTCAAAGGACGAGGGGTTGGGGGAAAGATCCTTTGAGGGAAGTCTTGGTGGAAAGTGTACTTAATAATTGTTTATTCTGCAACATACCCTTCTTCGGTAACGGTTTCCTCAATAACAACATTGTTGTCGCTGTTATCTTGTTGTGCGGAAGACTGATCATCGGTCTGAGCCGGAACATTGACGACGGGAGTCGGCTGAGTGTTTTGGTTCTGAACCGCGGCAGCGGCCGTGTCGGCAGAAGCCGGAACAACAACGCCGTAAGATTCTTCAACCACTAATACGCCGTCGGGCGCCGTTTGGCCGGCAGAAGTGTTGTTTTGGGCAACGGCGTTGCCGATATAATAACCGGCGGTTGCCAATAAGGTAAACATAATCAGTGCAGACAATTTTTTCATGATTTTATCCTTTACCTGTTGTTAATTCACAATTTTTATATTGCTATTTAACAGGCTTCATTCAATAGATATTGCGGTTATATCCGTTGACACCGTTTATATCGGTACATAAAAAATGCCGTTGGAAAGGGAAAGAAGTGGAAGATTACTGCATTTGTTGCAACGTAATCGTTACTCTGCGGTTTTGGGCACGGCCGGCTTCGGTTGCATTGGAAGCAATCGGATATTGCGAACCGTATCCGTAAACACTGATTCTGGCCGGAGACACATTTCTCAAAACCAGATAATTGGCCACAGCCTGCGCCCGTTTTAGCGAAAGTTCGTTGTTATAGGCGGCTTTGCCGATATTATCCGTAAAGCCGGAAACAATAACTCTGGTCTTGTCATATTCGGTCAATACCTTGGCAACCGAATCCAGCGTGCGGTTAAAACCGGTTTTGAAAACGGCGGAATCGAAATCAAACGTGATATTGCTTGGCATAATAAGCTGGATTTGCCCGTCTTCCAAAACGGCAACTTGTACGCCGGTTCCGACCAGTTCCTGCCGTAGTTTGCGCGCTTGAAGATCCATATATCCACCGGTGGCGGCGCCGCCGACAGCACCGATGCCCGCACCGATCAAGGCGCCTTTTTCTCCGCCGATCAAAGCACCGACACCGGCGCCGACTGCGGTTCCGATACCTGTTCCCCAAGCAGTTTTGGATACTTTGCTTTCGCCCGTGTACGGGTCGGTTGCGCAGCTGCTGACGAGGCTTGCCGCCAAAAGCAGGCATAAAACGGATTTTTTCATAATATTTCTCCTGTTATTTGCTGAAATTATTTCTCTTACGATAATTATCTTTTGGCTTAAAAGCAAGAGAGGAGTTGTGATAAAACACAAAAAAAGGAACCTGAGCGGTTCCTTTTTCGCAAGTTTGTCGGGTTCTTAGTTTTAAGAAACCGGATGGGTTGGTTTATAGCCGGCAATCATATTATCCATTGCGGCAAAACAAACCTCGGGGTCTTCGCTCTCAAAGAGCTCTAATTGTTTTTCGTACCATTTTACCTCTTCGGAGGATGGCGTTTTTGAGCATAAAGCCGCCAGCAAGCGCCGTTCGCGGATTTCAAGCGCCGCTTTTTGCTCTTCAAGAAGTTTTCGCCTTTCCATATACAGACAGTTTTTGGGTAAATAACTCGGCCACGTCTTCGCAGGCCATTAACTCACCGGCAGTAGAATCGCTGGTTTGGCAATCGTAAACAATTGCCTGACGCGCAGTTGTTTTGTTGCGCATTTCGCGTTGATTGTCCGCAGAAAGCATATCGGCCATTTGGCTGATGGTTTCCAACAAGGCTTCACCGTATGCGCAGCGTGTCATCACGGTTTGCCGGTACTTTTTTTCCAGTTGCACGGCTTTGTTTTCAAAATGTTTTCGGTTCCATTTGTAGAAAATATGCACCAAAAGAACCGCCGCCGCCGTAAAC
>CABUAP010000165.1 GCA_902489675.1 uncultured Azospirillum sp.
ATTTCTTAAAAATAAAATAAACACTAAAGGCAATTGCAGCTAATATAGCTAATATGACCAACCCTTTATATAGGTACTTTCGGCCTTCGCTAAAATAACCGATTTCCCACTCATCAACCACTTGAGATTTGTAGCCTTCGTAAAACCATTCCCAACAATACAGGCTTAGAGCAGCCAGTATTACTCCCAATTTCCAACTGAATATCAGAGCCGGAATAACAATCAACCAATTGCAGATGATCCATTTTTTAAAAATTTTCTCATGTTGTTGCTGTTTTTTCTCAAACGGAGATAATTTTTTTTGGTGATTAACGTCCATAAATTATAAATTTTAAGTGTAAAACATCATAATACTTTTTCCCTGAATATTGTAAATATTTTTGGGAAAATGTAAAGAAATTTGTTTATTAAACCCGTGTTTTTCGGAAAGATTGAAAAGATAAGCCCCAAGCGAACTGGTATTGGTTTCACTGACTGTACCGTTACCATTGCTCAAAGCTTCAAATATATTCATTTTTTACTCTTTTAATTTTGATCCCGAAAAACTACAGATTTTACGGCTCTCAAAAACTAACCGTCTTCCAAATGCAGCAGCATCGAAACGCTGACCATCATCACAATCAGCGTCGGCGTCCACACTGCCAAAAGCGGCGGGATATAACCGTTAATACCAAAAGCATAAATAACCTGCGACAAGAAGTAAACCATAAAACCGGTTGAAATGCCGCCGACGATCAGAAACATCACCCCGCCCCGCCGGTTATTGGGACGCAGGGCAAACACTGCCGCCACCAACAGCATCGCGCATAACAGGAACGGCGAGTTCCACAGTGACATATAACGCATTTGATGACGCAGCGCCGAAAAACCCGACATTTCGTAAAAACGGATCGTATCCGGCAGATTCCAAAAAGAAATAGCCTCCGGATCAATAAAGTTTTCTTTGATTCTGTCAATAGTCAAGGTTGTCTGATAATCCACATTATTGATTTTTTGTACCGGTTGGCCGGCTTCATATATCCTGACATCCTTCAACTCAAACTTATCGCCCTGCAGCTCGGCCGCATAAGCTTCCACCCGCTTCATCAGCTGCGATTGACGATCCATTTCCAAAACACTGACGGTTCTAAGCAGCAAGACATCACCTTCCTGCCGGACAGATTTGGCCTCCAGCACCAAAAAAGTGTTTTCATCCACCGCTTCTCGGATCCACAACCCTTTATTGGAAAACAAAACAGCTTTCGGATCTTTGGTTCTGAAACGATAATCCAAAGTTTCATAAACCTCATAAAGATAAGCGGAAACAGGATTTATAACCGTAATATTGAAAATCCCGACCATGAAAACCGCCGCCAACAGAGGCGCCAAAAATCCCCAAATTGAAACTCCGGCTGCGCGGATAATCACAAATTCGTTACTGCGGCTGACCTTCCAAAACGTCACCATTGCCGCAATCATCATGATAAAAGGAAACACCATTTCAAACGTGCGCGGCATTTTGGAAAAGGCCATTTTCAGGACAAAAATCATATCCACATCCGGCCGATCCGCAGTACGGCGCAGCAGTTCAATAATCTCGAACATCAAGATGACCCCGGTAACCATCAACAGCACGGCGACAAAGTTAATCAGAATCTGTTTGGTCAGGTAACGTCCCAAAATAGAAGTCGGCTTCATTATTTCATTTTCCACAATTTTAAACTGAGCTCAAGCATACCCAAATTTCACAGGCTTTGCAAGCACAGTTTATGCCTTTTTCATCTCCTCGGCTTCTTTGACCAGCGATTCGACAACCGTTGTCAAACCGTTCAGCTGGCGCACCCTTTTCATCCGCTCGCCTGAGATAATCCGCCGAATTTTTTCGACCGTATCTTCCAGTTCTTCATTGACCACCACATAGTCAAACTCATCCCAATGGCTGATTTTTTCCAACACCAGATCCATTCGTTTTTCGATCACCTCGCGGCTGTCGGTACCGCGTCCTTCCAGCCGGCGGCGCACTTCCTTGATTGACGGCGGCAAAAGATAAATCGTCACCACATCGGCACCGGCTTTTTCTTTCATTTGCCGGGCGCCCATCCAGTCAAGATCAAACAGCACATCTTCGCCGACATTGATAAAACTGTCCACCTCCGAACGCAAAGTGCCGTAGCGGCTGCCGTACTGGGAATCCACATACTCATAAAAAGCATCCTCTTCTTTGAGCTTATCATATTCCTCGTTGCTGATAAAATAATAATCAACACCGTTCACTTCATTATTACGCGGCGGCCGGGTAGTTACCGAAACCGAAAATTTGATATGCGGATCACGCGCCAGAATCTCCTTGATTACGGTTCCTTTGCCGGTACCCGACGGCCCCTCGATGATAAACATGGTTCCCCGGCGCACTTTTCGCAGATAATTTATCACATCTTCCATTTGCTTTACTCCATATTTTGTACTTGTTCACGCAGCTGTTCGATAACGGCTTTCAACGCCATACCGCGGTTAATGATTTCTATATCCGAAGCTTTGGAACAGATTGTATTGGTTTCACGGTTCAATTCCTGACAAAGGAAATCAAAACGGCGGCCGAGCGTCTGATTGGCGGCCAACAGTTCCCGCGCGGTTTTGATATGCGCGGTCAGACGATCGGTTTCCTCACGGATATCCGCCCGGTTGACCAGCAGCACCGCTTCCTGCGCCAACCGCTCCTCGCTAACGGCAATCCCTTCCAACAGTTCCGCCAGCTGGGCGGAAAGTTTTTGCTTCAGTTGTTCCGGCTGAGTTGCGGACAAACGGGCAACTTCCTGCACCAGAATTTCGATCCGGTCAACCCTTTCTTCCAGCACGGCCTTAATTTTCACCCCTTCTTGCCGGCGATCCGATTGCAGACGAATACAGCATTCTTCAAAACCGGCGCGCAGTTTTTTGCAAATTTCCGCCAACTCATTATCATCAAAACGGTTTTTCAATACTTCAAGCACCCCATCGATTTTCAATAGTTCGGCGGCAGACGGACGTGCCAGCTCCTCGGGATATTGGCGATAAAGTGTCAAAGCGGCTTCGGTCACCTTGTCCAAAAGCGCCTGATTGATTTTTACCTCGGTTTCATTTTTATCCCAAATCACGTCAAGCGACACATTCAGACTGCCGCGCTCAAAATATGCGGCCGCAACATTCCTCAAATTAAGGCTGACTTCATCCAGCCATTGCGGCAAACGGGTTTTAATGTCCAAATTTTTTCCGTTGACACTTTTGATTTCCCAGACCCAGGAAAAGGAAAATTTCTCCTGCTGCATACTGCCGCTTTGGCGGGCAAAACCGGTCATACTGGATATTTGCAAAAAAACTCTCCCTAAAATTTAA
>CABUAP010000166.1 GCA_902489675.1 uncultured Azospirillum sp.
TATTGTTCGGGAAAGAACAGCCGCAGTTGTCATCTTCGCGGCAGTCGCATTTTTCTTCATAATTGTTGATAATCATTTTCTTTTCTGATTTTTCCATGATAACCTCTTTAAAAAAATATAAGCCGGATAGTCATTCCGGCTTATATTTATTCCATACGCGGAAAATTTAAAGGGGATCAGTAAATCACCTCAAGAATTTCAAAAGACTTTTTGCCGCCCGGCGCCGTATATTCGGCCACATCGCCGACTTCTT
This sequence comes from uncultured Azospirillum sp., assembly GCA_902489675.1. Taxonomy (GTDB): domain Bacteria; phylum Pseudomonadota; class Alphaproteobacteria; order RF32; family CAG-239; genus JAFUYI01. Next base: position 254 of record CABUAP010000166.1, read on the forward strand.
TGCCGATCAGGGCTTTGGCCAGCGGAGAGGAAAGCGAAATCTTGTTTTTTTCGATATCGGCTTCATAGTCGCCGACGATTTGATATTTGCTTTCTTTGTCGGTATCTTCATCCACAACCAGAACAACAGCGCCGAAACGAACGATATCGCTTTTGTTCAGACTGGGATCAATGACCTGCGCACGGCTGATAACCGCCTCCAATTCCTGAATGCGGCCTTCAATAAAGCTTTGCTTTTCTTTGGCTGCCGAATATTCCGCATTTTCGGAAAGATCGCCGTGCGAGCGTGCTTCGGCAATGGCAGCAATAATGTTGGGGCGTTCGACGCCTTTCAAATTTTTCAGTTCCTGCTCAAGAGCAGTGAACCCTTCTTTGGTCAAAGGGAACTTGTCCATTTTTCTCACCTCTATGCTAAAATTAAAAAAATTTTGACTGCGAAAAGAACTACCTTTCACAGCCATTGCTTTGTAAAGTTTATGTTCGCAATATAACATATAAAAAGATTTTGGCAAGAGAATTTTATAATAGGCGGTCTTTTTTACTATACAGTGATTTTTTATCTGATATATTAAAAACACAATTATGACTTATGGAGATCAGACTATGAACAAATTGTATTTGTTGTCGGCGGCGGCCGTATTTTCTTTTGGGGCAACCGGCGCACAGGCGATAGACAGCACCGGTTGCGGGCTTGGTTCCATGGCATGGCGGGGCGTTTCGGGACCGGAGGCGCAAATTTTGGCCGTTACCACCAACACTTCGACCGGCAGTCAGACGTTCGGCATCACATTCGGAACTTCCGGCTGTGATCCGGAAGGCCGCGTTACCGGCGGAACGCAAAAAATGGTGTTTCGGTTTATTGAGAACAATATGGAGCAATATGCGCTTGATGCCGCCCGCGGCGAAGGCGAAACGCTGGATACCCTTGCCGGGATGCTGAATATGGATAAGGCGCAGTTTGCCGCAAAATCGCAGCAGCATTTTGGCCAAATTTTTCCCGACAGTGATGTAGATGCGATCTATGTAACTGCCCAAATCTTTGAAATAATCAAAGCCTGATGACTTGGATGGTTCCGTTGCTGTTCAGGCGACGGAACCGATTTGCTTTTTATGAAGTTTTTGGTGTATTTTGGGCTGTGTTTATCAGCTGTTTTTGTATCTGCTGCTGCGAGAGCGGAAAATGGCGGATATGACCTTCAATGGCTGAAACTTGTTCATTATCAGCGCAACAGTAGAGGGTATCGCGGCACCATAGATTCTCCTGATTTTTATTTGGCGCCGGACGGTCGCACCAATCCGCAGGCGGAATGGAAGGCAACCATCGCTTTATTTGCCGCAAGGCAGGATAAAGAAAAAATATGCCGATTTCAATCCAGATATTTGTATCTAAAAAACAACAAATTAATAGATAAGATTGAAGTGAATTGTAAAGAGTACGAAGATTTCAAAAACGATTTGAAACCGATCGGTGTCACTTTGCTTTATACCGATGCTTTTATGAATAATCCGTCCTCATTGTTCGGTCATACATTGCTGCGGATTGATACCGGCAGAAAAGGCTCGCAGATGATTGCTCATGGTGTGAGCTACGGCGCTTTTACGCCAACAAATGAAAACAGCGTATTTTTTGCCCTCCGCGGATTGATCGGCAGTTACTATGCCGGTTGGACGGTCAGGCCATATTACGACGTGATCAACAAATATAATAATATCGAAAGCAGAGATATTTGGGAATTGGAATTAAATCTGTCACCGGCGGAAGTTGAGATGTTGGTGGCACATTTGTGGGAAACCGGTCCCCGTCGAACCCGCTACTATTTTTTTACCAACAATTGCTCGTATATGCTTATGGAAATGCTGGATGCTGTTCGCCCGTCGCTGCGTCTGGCAGAGAGGTTCCCGGTGCAGGTCATTCCGCTGGATACGATAAAAGCTGTTTATAGAACCCCGGGGCTGGTTAGCCGGATAAATTATCGTCCCTCGCTTCAGACACGGATCCGTTTTGGCATCAGCCAAATGAATGATGCGCAAAAACAGGCTTTGCTGTCGACAATCCGGGGAGAAAAAACGGCTTTGCAGCAGCTTTCCGTACCGGAACAAGCGGCGGTTTTGGAAACGGCCTACCAATATGTGCAGTATCAAAATTTGGCAAAGGAAATCGGTAAAAAAGAATACCGGCGTCAAAGTTTCAATTTGCTTTACGCGATTAACCGTTTGAATATAAAGGATAAACAAAAGACAGAAAAGCCCCGGGGACAATCACCGCTCAAAGCGCATGAATCAATGCGGGTAACGGCAGGTATCGGCAGCCATAACGGCAAAAGTTTTCAGCAATTTTCTTTTCGTCCCGCTTATCACTCTCTGACCGATAATAATTACGGGCGAATGCCGGGAGCCGAAATTAATTTTCTCAACCTCAAAATCCGCCGTTATGACGAAGGAAATAAAACGGTGTTGAGCGAATTTAATATATTGGATATTACATCGCTGTCCCCGGCAGACAGATTGTTTGATCCGTGGTCGTTTGCCATCAGCTTAGGGCTTGACCGGGAACAAAATCCCCAAAACGATGATGAGGGGTATGTGTTAAACGGCCGTGTTTTGGCCGGAAAGACGGTGGAGGCGGCAAAAGGATTGTATCTGTATGCGATGGGCGGTGTTACCGGCGGTTACGGCGGATTCCTGCCGCATAATCAATATGCTGCCGCTGTTTTGAGCGTTGGTTCTTTTGTCGATCTTAAATATTTAAAATTACGGGCTTCTGTCGAGAAATCGGTGTCATCTACCATATTTGCCGATAAAATAACTTATCAAACGGAAGCTGCCGTTCCTTTGGCTGCCGACTGGATGCTGGCAGCCGAATATCAGTTTGCCGATCATAAAAAAGGCAAAAATAATGAGATGTTTTCGGCCGAGGTACGTTATTATTTTTAATTAATAAAAAAACTTGCCGTTTGAAAAAACAAAGGATATAATAAGATTGATAAAAAATTATTCTGCGCCATATGTTGTATATTATTGCACCGTCTTCGGAAGCAGAATTTTTCTTTTGTAGTATAATCAATTAATTAAAATATTATGAAAAAAATTAAA
>CABUAP010000167.1 GCA_902489675.1 uncultured Azospirillum sp.
AAAGGAGAGTATCAAATATATCAAAAGATACGACAGAAACTTCATCTATACGTTTATAAAGACTGCTCAAGCCCATTATAATTCTCTTTCCTCAAAACAACAAAAACATTGGTCACAAGGGCAAAATGGATTCACCAATTCGCTGCAAACAGTTCAGTCAGCCATATTCCATTCAGCTTTTACTTTGACTGCACTCCTTACACCATCTTCCGACAATAGTGTAATCTACTTCTTTTGTAAACTCAAGTCCAGCTCATAATCATTTGAGACCATCCCCTCAGATCAGGCTTCTATGATCTGATCGGTGACAAAAACAGGATTGATCAACCATTCGTTTCGCTCCGTCTTTCCACTGCGTTCACCCGCTTCGCTGATTGTCATATTTCCATCTGACTTTTGCTTGTAATGAACCTACTTTTTTCGTTCGTTCAACTCCAGCCGCACAATTTAAAAAGAAAAAAACCAGTCACAATGACTGGCTCTTTCTACTGGTTGCGGGGGCAGGATTTGAACCTACGACCTTCAGGTTATGAGCCTGACGAGCTACCGGGCTGCTCCACCCCGCGATAAATTATGGCGTATCAATACACTTTTCTGCCAACCATGTCAAGATAAAAAATCATCTTTCTTAAAAAAACAAGGAAATCAGAACGGCAAACACAAAAACAGCCACCACCAGCCAATGCCACAACTTCATATTTTTCTCCTTATTAATTGAAAAGAACCAGAGCCAAGGCCACAATAAAAAAGATTGCAGCGGCAATTTTCCAATGTTTCTGTTCCCACACAATATTTCTCCCTCACTTGCTGCCGACTTTATATATATTCGATTTTTTTAAAAACAAGAGATCCGCAACATCGCCCTTTTCTCTTTTTCCGTCAATCAAAACAAAAAAGCCGCTGAACAGCGGCTAAATAAGGATTTTTTACATCATTATCATAAATAAATCGCAATCACATAAAGGATGATTGCAGCATAGATGCCGGCAAACACATCGTCCAGCATTACCCCCCAGGCATTCATGACTTTAGAATCCGCCCAGCGTGCCGGCTGCGGTTTCGTAATATCAAATACCCTAAACAAACCGAAACCGAACAAGTACAAAAGAAATGCCCGCCAGTCCAGAGCACCGACCAATTGATCCGCCACAGCCGTAAAAGTAAGCAGCTGCCCCGCCGTTTCATCAATAACCACAATCGACGGATCATGTTTGGTATATTTTAAGACTTCTTTTGTCGCAGCCGTTCCCGCAAAAAAGACAATAACCGCAGCAGCCACAATTCCGACAACGCCGCCGTAATAAGCCGCAACAAAAGCAAACGGCAAGGTTGCCAAAGAACCGGCCGTCCCCGATGCAAACGGACAATAGCCAACCCCGAACATGGTTGCAATAAAATACGAAAATTTCTTATACATCCCGATTTTCCCAATAAATTGAATACCTTTGCAAGGTATATGAAATTTTTTTTGCATTCAATTAAAAAAATATGTTGTCATATATTTTTTTTGTGATAAATATACATCCGTTATCGGATTGTAGTTCAGCCTGGTAGAACGCTACGTTCGGGACGTAGAGGTCGCTGGTTCGAGTCCAGTCAATCCGACCATCAAAACGCTTGTTTCAAGACAGGCGTTTTTCTTGTTTAATTGATGTTTCCCCAAACACTAATCGCTTTTCAGCCCAAACATCCTTTTTTTCGTTTCTCGCCAACCATAATTAATATATGTTGAAAAATATAATTGGTTATGCAAAAATTTCCCAAACAACAATCCGGAAAGGAATATGATGAAACAGATAGAAGGGAAATTCAACACGGCAAAAGTCTTTACCGACACCATTGATGATACCGCTGTTGAACAAATACAAACTTTATGTCATCAGGAATTTGTTCGGGAAAGTACAATTCGAATCATGCCCGACGTGCACGCCGGCGCCGGATGCACAATCGGCACAACCATGACAATCAAAGACAAAATCGTTCCCAATTTGGTCGGTGTTGATATCGGATGCGGGATGATAACTTATGTCTTGCAGGAAAAAGACCTTGATTTAGACAAGCTCAATCAGGTTATTTACACTTCCATCCCTGCCGGCATGAATATCAGGGAAACACCGCATCCATATACCCAAAACATTTGCTTACAAAAGCTGAAATGTTTTCAGCATATAAACGAGCACCGCGTCATTCACAGTCTGGGCACGCTTGGCGGCGGCAATCACTTTATTGAAGTTGACAAAGATGAAAACGACAATCTCTATCTGGTCATACATTCCGGCAGCCGTTATCTGGGAAAACAAGTTGCCGAATATTATCAGGAAGAGGCCTATAAAAACCTTAATCACAATTCTGCCGGACAAATAGCGGCAACAATTAACAAATTAAAACAAGAAGGTCGACAGGCCGAAATCCAATCTGCAATCAAGGAACTAAAGCAACAGGTTACGACATCGGTTCCAAAATCTCTGGCTTATGTCGAAGGCCGTTTGTTTAACGACTATATCAATGACATGAAAATTGTTCAGGAATATGCCGTCTATAATCGTAAAGCAATGGCGGAAACAATCATTGCCCATATGGATCTGCATATAAAAGAAACATTTACCACCATTCACAATTATATTGATACCGAATCCATGATTTTGCGAAAAGGAGCCGTGTCGGCAAAAAAAGACGAAAAAATACTGATTCCGATCAATATGCGCGACGGCAGCCTGATCTGTATCGGCAAAGGCAATGCCGACTGGAATTATTCCGCCCCGCACGGCGCCGGACGCTTATACAGCAGAATACAGGCAAAACGCAATTTTAACATCGATGATTTCAAACAATCCATGTCCGGGATCTACACAACGTCAATCAATGACGATACACTCGACGAATGCCCGATGGCCTACAAAAATATGGATGATATTGTAAAAAACATCACCCCAACTGCAGAAATTATAAATATCATAAAGCCCGTTTATAATTTTAAGGCCGGCGAAACGACAGATTTCAGAAAAAAAAGAGCATAAAAAGCATCATATTTCGGCATCCGTTTTATTTTTAAACCGCTTCAATTGAAATCAGGGCGGCAGCGATTACATCTCTTTTAAAAAAATAGGGAGTTATTATGCTGCAAAACAAATCTTCAATGAATCTACTCAACATCATCGCTTTGGGTATTGGTTCGATTGTCGGTGCGGGAATTTTCGCCCTCCTCGGCGAAGTGATCCTGCTTTCCGGCAACAAAGCCTATTATGCCTTTATCATCGCCGGTATCACCGCCATGTTTTCGGGCTATTCATATGCCCGTCTGGCCGGCCGTTACCATACCGCCGGCGGGTTAACCGAC
>CABUAP010000168.1 GCA_902489675.1 uncultured Azospirillum sp.
GGCAGCCAAGAGCAAAATCATCATAAAAAGTTTTAGTATTTTTGACATTGTATTGTTCCTCCGTTTTCAACTACCCTAAAATTGTATAACAATATTTTCAAAAAGACAAACTGATTTTTAAAAACTTTTCATTTTCCGATTTTTCTCCTTGTGTTGAGAGGTTTATTACGATAAAAATATGTTAATTTAGATATGGAATTTTGAAAAAGATGCACCCCGAAAACAATGATTTTGAACAGAAAATATCTTTGGGAGGAAATATTTGGAAGTTTTCTCCTTACAGCGAAAATGCGGCAGAATTGACGGCAGCGCGTTACGATCTGCCGGCGGCTGTTGCTGCTGTTTTGACAGCTCGGGGCATAGATACGGCCGAAGCCGAGGATTTTCTTTATCCCAAAATTCAAAAACTGATGCCCGATCCCTGTTGTCTGCGCGATATGCAAAAAGCGGCTTCCCGGATTGCCGATGCCGTTGAAAAGGGAGAGAACATTGCCATTATCGGCGATTATGACGTGGACGGGGCAACATCATCTTCGGTTTTGAAATTGTTTTTAAATTCGGTCGGCTGCGAAGCGCCGGTGCATATTCCGGAAAGAGAAGAAGGATACGGACCGAGCAAAACCGCCGTTGACGAATTTGCCGCTTTGGGTACCAAGCTCTTGATTACGACCGATTGCGGAACAACGGCGTTTGACGTTTTGGAATATGCCAAAGACAAAGGAATGGACGTTATTGTGCTGGATCACCATGAGGCCGAAACAAAACTGCCGGATATTTATGCGGTTGTTAATCCAAAAAGGCTTGATGAAGGAGATGAATATCCTTATTTGAAATATCTGGCGGCGGTCGGCGTGGTATTTCTGGCTGTAGTTGCTGTCAACCGGGAACTGAGAAAAAGAAATTTTTACCAAAATCGCCCGGCGCCGGATCTGATGAAATGGCTTGATCTGGTTGCCTTGGGAACGGTTTGTGATGTGGTGCCGCTTTTGGGGCTGAACCGTGCTTTTGTCCGCCAGGGGCTGAAAATTATGGCTTTGCGGCAAAATTGCGGTTTGAAAGCCTTAGCTGATAAAGCATCTATGACCGAAGCGCCGTCCAGCTACCATTTGGGTTTTGTGTTGGGGCCGAGGATCAACGCCGGCGGCAGGGTTGGGGAAGCCGCAACCGGCAGTCGTTTGCTGTGCGCCGCTGATGATTTTCAGGCCGCGATATTGGCTGACAAGCTGGACGGATTTAATGCCTTGCGTAAAGAAATTGAAGCATATGTTTTGTTGCAGGCGATCGAAATTTTAGAAGGAACCCCGCAGCAGTTTCCGATCGCTTTTGTTTATGGGCATGACTGGCATCAGGGGGTGATCGGCATTGTTGCCGGCAAATTAAAAGAACGTTATGGTCTGCCGGCATTTGTTATGTCGGTTGAAAATGACGAAGTCAAAGGATCGGCCAGATCCGTACCGGGGTTAAATATCGGCGCTCTGATCATGGCCGCCAAAGAAAAAGGGCTGCTGACCAAAGGCGGCGGTCATAATATGGCGGCGGGATTTTCTCTGCGGGAGGAAAATTTGGAGGCTTTTCGCCAATTTGCCGGCGAATATGCCGAAAAAATGTTAGGGCATGAAAAAATTGTGCCTTCGCTTGAAATTGACGGTATCATCAGTTTGTCCGCGGCAACGCCGGAATTTGCAGAAACACTGGCTCTTTTGGAGCCTTTCGGCGCCGGCAACCCCGAACCGAGATTGATGCTCAGCGGGGTAAGAATTGTGAAATCCGACATCGTCGGCAGCGGCCATATACGCTGTGTGTTGGGCGCATTTGCCGGCGGCAGTCTGAAAGCGATGGCTTTTCGCGCCGCAGATTCGGAACTCGGCAATGCACTGCTCAATTCTCACGGCGAGGTGTTCGACTTGGCGGGAAGTTTAAGAAAAGATACATGGATGGGACGCACTCAAATGCAATTTATTATTGAAGATGCGATGAAAAGGTAAAAGTTATGTCAAAAAAACACAAAAACAGAAAAAACGAAGTTAAGGCCAGAGCTGCAAATATTCAAAGCATCAGGGAAAAAGAACAACACGTTTTTATGAAACTCGGCGCCAAGCTGCGGGCATATTTTTTTACCGGTATTTTGGTAACCGCTCCGGTTTCGATCACCTTTTATATGGCCTATAAGATCATTCTCTGGATTGATGCCGGAGTCAGCAAGCTGCTGCCGCCGCAGTTAAAGACATACTATAATGAGCTCCCTTTTACGATCCCGGGGCTCGGCGTGATCGTTTTGATCGTTTCCATGATTGTGATCGGAATGTTTGCCGCCGGTTTTGTCGGCAGCTTTTTTATTCGTCTGGGCGATTGGATGGTCAAAAAAATGCCGGTCATTTCCAGTGTCTATTCACTGCTCAAACAGGTTTTTGAAACTTTTCTTTCTAATAAAAGTCAGGCATTCAGCCAAGTGGCGCTGTTGGAGTATCCGCGGAAAGGGATATGGATATTGGGCTTTGTCAGTACGGATACCGGCGGGGAAGTCAAACGGATTTTGGATCGCGAGATGGTTAATGTCTTTATCCCCACCACGCCCAACCCGACTTCGGGCTTTTTGATCTTTGTTCCCAAAGAAGATGTGGTCTTTTTAAACATGACGGTGGAAGAAGGGCTGAAATTTGTTATTTCCGGCGGCATCGTGGCGCCCGACGAAATTCAAAATTTTAAAAAACGCTGATTTTTTTTGTGTAAGATAATGCTTGATTTTTGTTTTTATTTATATTAAATTGCACTCACTTCCGGAAACGCGGGTATTTTACCCCTTCTGAATTTTTCAGAACTACCGGGACAATAATGTAAATAAAATTTCAAAGGAAACTTTAATGAAAAGTATTGTAAGAGCAAAGAAAAAAACAAACCGCAGCTTGCACGCCAACCTGTGGGGAGACCCGAAAAGCCCGCTTTTGAAGCGTGAGTACGGCCCGGGTCAGCACGGCGCCCGCAAAAAGAAAATGACCGACTACGGCGAACAGCTGCAGGCCAAACAAAGATTGAAAACCTATTATGGCAACGTTTCTGAAAAACAGTTCCACAAATATTATGCCGAAGCGATTAGAAGACGCGGCGATGCTGCCGAAAACTTGATCGGTATCCTTGAATCCCGTCTGGACAACTTGGTTTACAAAGCCAAATTTGTACCGACTATTTTTGCTGCCCGTCAATTTGTTAATCATGGACACATCCTCGTTAACGGCAAAAAAGTAAACATTCCTTCCTATATGGTTAAAGCCGGCGATATCATTTCGATTAAAGAAAAATCTCGCGAAATGCCGATGGTTGTTG
>CABUAP010000169.1 GCA_902489675.1 uncultured Azospirillum sp.
CGGGCCGTCGGGGATGCAGTAAGAAGCCATTGTCTGGTCAAAATCCGTCGGGTTGCGTTTCAGTCCCCAGCCTTCGGCCACGTCAAAAGTTCCGCCCAGACCAAGCGTGGTGTTGATCAGAAAACGGCCGATGGAAACAAAAGTATCCTTAATGTTTCCCTGCAAGGTGTGATTGATGGTGCTGACCGGTTCTTTGGCATTGAATATAAATGATGTAACCCGGTTGCGGATATCCGGCGTAGTAATGGCGCGATATCCTTCGGCCAGCGGCTTGAGGGCATATTTGTCTACCTGATAGTTAAAATTAAAAACCGAGCGGTTGTAACTTTCCAGCCAGCCGGTATCATTTTCGACGGCCTGAGCGCCGAACGCGGTGCTGCTTAACAGAACAGCCAGTAATAATGAGTATTTAGACAAAGTAAATCCTTTCATATCAGAATCGGTAATTTTTGCCTAATATAGCAAGACTAAAGCTTAATATCAATGACAAAAAGCGGAAAACGGGGTATAAAATTGCCGTTTTAAGGGGGGATGGTTTCGGAAAGATCACAAAAGAAATTGTTACAATCCGGAAATTTTTTGTGTTTTGCATTCTTTTGTCTTTTGCCGTAGTATCCTCTCCAGTTGAAAACTTTTTGATAAAGGAACTATGATAATGACAAGCAAACCCAATAAACCGATTATGCTGTTTGACTGCAAGACCTCCCAGAATATCATCGGGCAGGATAAATTTTTGAAAGCTTTTGAAAATATCCTGAACCACGGTGCCTATTGTCAGGGACCGGAAACCAGAGAACTGGACGAAAAACTGGCGGCCTATTCCGGTGTTAAACATTGCGCGACCTGCGGTTCGGGTACGGACGCTTTAACCTTGGCGTTGATGGCCTGGGGGGTTAAAGAAGGCGATGCCGTATTTATTTCTTCTTTCACCTTCGTTGCTTCGGCCGAAGCGCCGGTTTTGCTGGGTGCTACCCCGGTTTTTGTCGACTCTGATCCGGATACTTATAATATGGATCCGAAAGATTTGCAGCGTGCGATTGACGAAGTGAAGAAAGAAGGAAAACTGAATCCGAAAGTTGTTATCCCCGTTGATATCTTCGGTTCTCCTTGTGCATATGATGAAATTATCAAAATCGCTAAGGAAAACAACATGAAAGTTTTGGCTGACTCCTGCCAGTCTTACGGTTCTGTTTATAAAGGCAAAAAGGCCGGTTCGATTGCCGATATGACGGCGACTTCGTTTTATCCGACCAAACCGCTCGGCGGTTATGGCGACGGCGGTGCCGTGTTCTGCAACAGCGATGAAGAAAACAGCATGGTTGTATCCTGCCGTGTTCATGGTATGAGTCCCGAAGATCATTATGATAACGTTCGTTTGGGGATGACCGGTCGTATGAATTCTTTTCAGGGTGCCGTTTTGCTGCAGAAACTGACGGTTTTTGACAAAGAACTGAAAGAACGCTACCGGGTTGCCAGCCGTTATGATAACGAACTGAGTCCTTACTTCGGAAAACAGAAGATTTTGGCAGATTGCCAGTCGGCTTATGCTCTTTATACGATTCACTGCGAAGATCGTGACGAGTTGATGGCATATTTGAAAGAAAACGGCATTCCCTGCGGCGCTTACTATCCGCGCCCGGTCAATACTCAGACCGCTTATGCCAAATGGAATACCCGTTCGCTGCCGGTTTGCGAACATTTGTCGAAGACCGCGCTTTCCATCCCGATGACTCCTTATCTGGACAACGAAGATCTGGATTATGTCATCACCAAGATGAATGAATTTGCAGCCAAAAAAATGGATAAAGCTGCTTAGGCAGAATTTATCTTAAAAATAAGCAACGCCGATCCCCGGGATAACGTTTTGTTAACCGGGGATTTTGCGATTGATAACAGGCAAAAGAAAATAAATCGGTGTAATAAATGCGTTTGATATGTTGCAGTTTAAATATAATTACCTATATATTAGTAATCATAATCAAATCAGGACAAAATGCTAATGAACAAAGAAACATACCCCATTCTTCCGCTGCGCGACATTGTCGTTTATCCGAAAATGATTGTACCGCTGTTTGTCGGCCGCGAGAAATCCATCAAAGCGTTGCAGACGGCTATTGATAATGACCAGAACATTGTTTTGGCCACGCAGAGAGAGGCGGCAATCGAGGATCCGAAACCGGAGGATATTTTCAAGGTCGGAACTTTGGGAACCGTCGTGCAGCTGGTAAGATTGCCCGACGGTACCGTAAAGGTATTGGTTGAAGGTTTGGAACGGGTAAAAATAGATAATTTTATACCGGCAGATGGATTTGTACAGGTAGAAGTTGAGCTGCTGCCGGAGGATAATGTTCATGATATTGAAACCGAAGCCTTGTCGCGCGCAGTTCTTTCCCAGTTTGAAGAATATGTCAAACTGTCTAAAAAAGTGCCGCCCGAAGTTTTGGTTTCCGTCAGCCAGATCGAAGATTTTAATAAACTTGCAGACACAATTGCCTCCCATCTGTCATTAAAGATTGATGAAAAACAAGCTTTGTTGGAAGCGGCAACGCTCAAGGAGCGTTTTAATAAAATTCTCGAATTTATGGATGCGGAAATTACGCTGCTTGAGGTAGAAAATAAAATTAAATCCCGCGTTAAAAAGCAGATGGAGAAAAGCCAGAAAGAATATTACCTGAACGAGCAGATGCGGGCAATTCAGAAAGAACTTGGCGACGGTGACGAAGAAAACGAGATCAATGCTTATATGCAAAAGATTGAGAAAACCAAACTGTCCAAAGAGGCCAAAGAAAAGGCTTTGGCAGAAGTTAAAAAGCTTAAAACCATGAGCATGATGTCGGCCGAAGCAACTGTTGTGCGCAATTATCTTGACTGGCTGCTGGATATTCCGTGGCATAAACGTTCCAAGGTTAACAAAGATTTGAAAAAGGCAGCAGAGATACTGGATGCCGATCATTTCGGGCTGGAAAAGGTCAAGGAACGGATTATCGAGTATTTGGCTGTGCAGAGCCGAGCAGATAAAATTAAAGGGCCGATTTTATGCTTATTCGGACCTCCGGGGGTGGGCAAAACCTCGCTCGGTAAGTCTATTGCGCGGGCAACCGGCCGCAGTTTTGTACGCGCTTCTCTCGGCGGAATGAGAGATGAGGCCGAAATTCGCGGACACCGTCGTACTTATATCGGTTCGATGCCCGGCAAAATCATTAAAGGTATGAAAAAGGCCGGCACTTCAAACCCGCTGTTTTTGCTGGATGAAATTGACAAGCTCGGCAGCGACTGGCGGGGAGATCC
>CABUAP010000170.1 GCA_902489675.1 uncultured Azospirillum sp.
GGTTTTAATTGTTATCCTTATTGCCGTTTTCATTTGGGAATATAAAAAAGAATCAATCACCGTTCCCGAAGCGACCTGCCCTTCCGCCGAAGGATTTTGCGAACTGCCGATTGTCAACATAACCACGGCCGACAATCAAAAATTCGGCCTGAAGATTGCCGTTAAACCGCACTTAAAATCCGATTTTCGGCTCATCTCAGACGCTGCGGCAAAAATCAGCGGCAATATTGCCGACAGTCTGAAACGATATCCTTATCGCGACTTGGCACCTCAAAGCAACCCGCGTCTTTTGCACGAAGAACTGCGCAAGCAGATCAATCGTGCCATAGCCCCCCGAACCGTCAAAGACATTATTTTCAGCAGGCTGCCGGGATGAAGGAAAAAAACAGCGATTTTGCCGGCAGCAGCCTTCTCAACAACGAAGAAATAGCTTTTCTGCTTCGTCCGCACACGGAACAAAGCAACGACCTGCGCATCACCCCGGCATCTTCCGGCCGAACGGTCCGATTGGCAAATATTGCCGCCGCCTGCCAACAAGGCCTGCAATCATTTTTTGCCGTGCCGTTATCCGTTCGCGCCATCTCCGGAGAAAACAGCCCCGACAATAGTTTAAACTTTGTTTTCACAATCAACCGCCGGGATATCTCCTGCCGCTTGACTGCCGATGACGCCGCAGTGTTGGTTACCGCAGCACTCAGCCGTGTTCACCCCGGCGGATCTTTTCAATTGCGCGGGATATCGCTGGCCGTCTTGCAGCGTCTTCTGCAAACTTTGGCAGAAAGTGTCGTTCGCGCCGATAACGACAAATACGCCGCCGGTTTTTGTCGGTTGTGTTTGCTGCTTGACATCTGCGACAAGACCGTTAAACTCCTTCTTACCATAACAGCCGCAAAACCATCGGAGCTAAATGTAAAAAAGAGGCTGCCACTTGCCGTCAGGCAGCTGAACCGCAGCAAAATAACGTTGACAGCTCATACCTGCGCATTTACCCAACCGATCAAAGATGTGCTGAAATGGCAACAAGGAATGTGGATCCCGCTGCTCTGCAAACCGGAAGATCCGGTCAAATTATCCGCGGCAGGAACCGCTGTCGCTCAAGCCGTCATCGGACGGAAAGGCAGCAATATCGCCGCCAAACTGACAACTAAGGTAAAATAAAATGACACATTTGGAATTTTGGATAAATATTATAACGATCATTCTTTTGATCCCCGCCATCTTTTTTGCGGCTCAAATCAGCCGCAACCTGAAAAAAAACATAAACAATCAGGACAAAATGATCGAATTGGCCGCAGCCCTTCGTCATGCGGCGGAGATATACGGCAAAGAAAACAAAGAAGCCGCCCCGACAACAGCTTCTTATGCAGCCTTCATCCCGGATCCCGATTTGACGGCAGAACAAAATCCGACAAAAGAAACCGTGTGCGAACCATGTCTTGGAAACCATGCTGCACCGGCAGCAGAAGCCGAGGCGCCTTCCGAAGCCGAACTCGAACTGTTGCAGGCATTACGCTCAATTAAATAGAAGGAAACGCCAATGAAAAAATCGTCCTTTTTTGCTCTGCTGGCTGTTGTGCTGCTGTTGTTATTTAGTATCAAGGCCGGCCGCATTATCAGTCACGGACAAAAACATACCGGCACTTTCCGTTCTCTGTCCGTAAATAATGCGGCCATAAACGAAAAACACACAAGAAATGACCATGATATCGGGCAGCTGGATCGTGCCATCCGTCGTCGGCTGGATGCAGATGCCGCCGCGGCTGCACCCGTCCGTTATGATTATGACCTGCCGGAAAGCGAAAACCTTTTTTACAGCCGCCGGCTGGCCGGCATTTATGCCCGCATGAACCCTGAAGACGCCGCTCGGATTATAGAAACTTTGGACAGCTGTCAAATCATCCGCCTGCTGAAAATGATGCGTTCCGAAGATGCCGCTGCCGTTTTAACCCGTATTAAACTGGAAAAAGCGCGGGAAATCACCGAACAAATGTTGGAAGATACTGGAAACAACCGCTGTCAGACACTAAATTAAAGTAAAATGAGCGAAGAATTTAAAATAGAAAGCCCTTTTGAGCCCGCCGGTGATCAACCGCAGGCCATTAATGAACTATGTGCCGGGCTTAAACGAGGCGACCGCAATCAGGTGCTGCTCGGCGTAACCGGCTCCGGCAAAACTTTTACTATGGCCAAAATCATCGAGAACTGCCAGCGCCCGGCTCTGATTATGGCGCCCAACAAAATCCTCGCCGCCCAACTTTACAGCGAAATGAAAGAGTTCTTCCCCCACAACCATGTGGAATACTTTGTTTCCTACTATGACTACTATCAGCCGGAAGCCTATATCCCCAAAACCGACACTTATATCGAAAAAGATTCCGCCATCAACGAACAAATTGACCGGATGCGCAACTCTGCCACCCGCAGTATCCTTGAAAGCCGCGATGTCATTATCGTTGCCTCGGTATCATGCATTTACGGTTTGGGTGATGTTGCCTCCTATTCGGCCATGACGCTCGAGCTTAAAACCGGCGACGAAATCGAACCGCAGGACATCTATCGCCGGCTGTCCGAACTTCAATACGAACGTAACCAGCTCAATTTTGTCCGCAGCACTTTCCGCGTGCAGGGCGACACCCTTGACATCTTCCCCGCTCACTTGGAAGATCGCGCCTGGCGCATCTCTTTTTTCGGCGACGAAATCGAAAGCATCTGTGAATTTGACTCATTGACCGGCAAAAAAACCGCCGAACTGGAAAAGGTGGTCGTTTATCCGGCCAGCCACTATGTAACGCCGCGACCGACTCTTTCGCAGGCAATTTCCCGCATCAAACAAGAACTGCAGCCGCAGCTGGAATACTTCCGCGAAAACAACAAGCTGCTCGAAGCTCAACGGCTGGAACAGCGCACGCGTTTTGATCTCGAAATGTTGGAAACCACTGGCCACTGCAAAGGGATCGAAAACTATTCACGTTATTTGACCGGCCGCGCTCCCGGCGAACCGCCGCCGACATTGTTTGAATATCTGCCGCCCGACGCCTTGCTGTTTATTGATGAAAGCCATATCTCGGTACCCCAAATCGGCGGAATGTACCGCGGCGACCGCAACCGCAAGGGAACACTTGCGGAATACGGATTCCGCCTGCCCTCCTGTTTGGACAACCGCCCCTTAAAACTCGAAGAATGGGACCGGATGCGGCCGCAGACTGTTTTTGTTTCCGCCACCCCCGGCGATTGGGAAATGGAACAAAGCCAAGGCGTCTTTGTCGAAC
>CABUAP010000171.1 GCA_902489675.1 uncultured Azospirillum sp.
CCGAATCACAACTGATCAAAAGATTACCTTGCTCAACAACGGCAACAACCGGGATTATTTCATGTCTTCAACCGAAGATTGTTTTATTTCCCCGATATTATCGGAACGTATCCTCTTATCCGACAGCGACAGCGTCTATATTTATCGTTTGGATAAAAAATTTGTCGCCAGTAAAATCAATTTGGAACATGTGCGCGCACTCCGTAACTTTATCGCAGCAGAAAAATTTTCTCAAAAGTCGACATTGTTGAAATGCACCTTTCTGTTCCTGATTGCTTTCGCGATTGGCTGTATTATTTGCAGCTGCCGAAAGATAGACAGCGCGATCTTTACCGTCGGGCTTTCGACCCTGATAATGGTTTTTGTTGTTCTGGATGTCCCTTTGTCATCATTTGTCAGCGAGGGAACCGTTACCAAAACGGAAAACGAGCAAATCTGTGTCGATAACAGCAGTTTTATTTTAGCTCAGCCAACTGATGTCTACGATGGTTCTTGCTTTTTCCCCGGGCAGCATATTTACATCTACGGTTATGATGATCTTTATTTTGCTTCCGGTGAAAAATTTGCTCCCGCAACATTAGCTTATACGGAAACAATTCCGAATTTTATCGCCTTATACCTGATCTGTTGGTTCTGTGCAATGGCGCTTGGCTATTGGGCATACACTTCAATCAAGAAAAAGATAATACGCTGGAATCCATAACTAATGTTTCAAAACTAAAAAAAATGACACTGCTTCGAGGTGTCATTTTTTTTAGTTTTGATCATCTGCATCAACAGGCAGATGCAGACATTCCTGCCCGGCTGTCAGGCTTGCGAAACCATTGGACAGGGTGTTTGCGGTTCAGAACAGCTAAGACTATTAAATATATTCATAAACTTGATCATTTGCCCGTCAAACAGAATGCTGATTTTAGTTGCCGCTTTGTCCCATTTTTTCCGCCAATTCGGCAGGAATCCGCGCCGGCCGCTTATTTTTCAGCAACACATAGACAACTTTGACTTCCAAACTAACCAACAATTGATCCCCGCGCATCACTTCCTGACGGATCACGACCGATGCGCCGCCAAACTCAACCACTTCGCAGGAAACAGCCAGCAAATCATCCAAAACGGCAGGCGCTTTATAGTCTATTTCACAGTGCCGCACCACAAAACCGGCTCTTTGGTCTGCTTCCAACCCCGGTTGCTGATCAAAACCGATGGCTCGCAAATATTCTGTCCGCGCCCGTTCGGCAAATCTCAGATAATTAGCATAATAAACAATTCCGCCGGCATCGGTATCTTCATAATAAACCCTTGCCGGAAAATAAAACTTACCGTTTTTCCATACGCCGGCCGGCGCTGTCAATTCTGTCATTTTGCTCCTCCTTTACATCCCCTGTTTCATGATCGACCGATTTTTATTTTGGTAATGCAAAACAAATTCAACCGGCCGTACCGTTTTCAAATAAGTCATCCTGATCATTATATTGACATACATTTTTCTTCAAACGCGGCAACCCCAGATATTCGCAGCCGATATCGGTAATCACGCGCCCCCGCGGCGTCCGCTGCAAAAAACCAAGTTTCAGCAAAAACGGTTCCACCACTTCCTCAATCGTATCCCGCTCTTCCGATAGAGCCGCTGCCAACGTATCCGCACCAACCGGTCCTCCGCCGTAATTGCGGGCAATACAATTAAGATAACGCTTGTCAAAAGCATCCAACCCGTATTTATCAACATTGAGCCGACACAAAGCCCCATCGGCAACTGCCGCATCAATTCTGCCCGCTGCCGCCATTGCGCCAAAATCACGCACTCTCCTCAATAACCGCCCGGCAACTCGAGGTGTTCCCCGCGAACGGCAGGCAATTTCCAGCGCGCCCTCTTCCGACATCGGCACATTAAGCAATCTGGCGCCGCGCAGCACGATCTTCTGCAGATCTTCCGGCGAATAAAACTCCAACCGAAGCGGGATTCCGAATCGCTCTCGCAACGGGGTAGAAAGCAATCCCGACCGAGTCGTTGCCCCCACCAGCGTAAACGGTTGCAAATCAATTTTAACCGATCGGGCGGAAGGCCCTTCACCAATAATCAAATCTAACTGAAAATCTTCCATTGCCGAATACAGCACTTCTTCAATCGCCGGATTCAATCGATGAATTTCATCAATAAACAAAACATCATTGGCTTCCAAATTGGTCAAAATAGCAGCCAAATCACCCGATTTTGAAATCATCGGCGCCGACGTGGCCTTAAAATTCACATCCAACTCTTTGGCCACAATCGAAGCCAGCGTCGTTTTTCCCAATCCCGGAGGCCCAAACAGCAACACATGATCCAACGCCTCCCGGCGCATTTTTGCCGCCTCAATAAATATTTTCAAATTTTCGCATACCTGCCGCTGGCCGACGAACTCCGACAACGCCGTCGGCCGCAGATTAACCGGAGCACCTGCCGCCGTTTCGTCTTCCGGCAATTGATGCGGCGTAACAATTCTTTCTTCCATAAACTAAACTTCCTTATTGGCAAATTCTTTTAACGCCAGTTTTATCAACAAACCGACATCCGCATCCGGCCGGCTGCCGGCCGCCAGATTAACCGCACGATAGGCCTCAATCCGCTGATAACCAAGATTAATCAAAGCCGAAATAGCATCTTCAACCGCCTTAGACGCCGTTTCCTCGGCACTCACAACAGCAGTCAACTCACCGTCATCCGGCGCCATTGCCGCCGCCAACTCGCCGGCATCAGCCGCTAGAGGCAAACCAACCATTTTTCCTTTCAGTTCACTGACGATTCTCGCCGCCAATTTCGGCCCCACGCCGCTTGCGCGGGCAAAAGAGGCCTTATCCTGAGCTGCCACGGCCTGTGCCAATTGCGCCGGCGACAACACCGACAAAATGTTAAGGCACACTTTAGCACCAACCCCCTGCACTTTTGTCAACGTCAAAAACCATTCTTTTTCCAAAGGATGGGCAAACCCGTATAAACTGATGCTGTCCTCACGAACCACCGTTTCTACCCACAGCGAAACTTCCGCACCTTTTGCCAGTTTAGAAAGTGTCCGATTAGCGGCAAAGACCAAATAACCGACACCATTCACATCAATCACGGCAAAGTCTTCACCCAAGCTGTCAACAATACCGCGCAATTTTGCAATCATTACTTTTCCCCAATAAATTTTATGCTCAAAGATTATAAGAAAATTCCGGCTCCTGCAATCATTTTTTTTACACCTCGCCGACATCGTTTCTTTCCTCAAAAAGTGAT
>CABUAP010000172.1 GCA_902489675.1 uncultured Azospirillum sp.
GTTTCCGGATGAAAGTTGGAATCCTTAAAAACCATGGCATAAACACCGTGCCATTCGTTGCCATCCCAAAATCCGCGTCCAAAGCCCAGTCCCCATGGTTCTTCATTGTATTTTTCAACATGTTCTTTGTCATAAAACAAACGGTTATGCCAAGTGCGAACCGGCACATAAAGATCGTTATTGCCGCAACTCAGGGCATATTGGGCATTGTCTAAGGCATTACTAAAAAAGTCGCCGATTGCTCCGGCCTGAACCGGAAGCGCAAACAACGCCAAAAATGCAGTAATCAGTATTTTCTTTTTCATAGTTTCTTTCTTTTATTGGGATCAGGTTCATCATTTAATTATAAAAGACGGCCATTGTCAATTGCTGCTTTTACAAAAGCCACAAATAACGGATGCGGCGCAAAAGGCTTGGACTTCAGCTCCGGATGAAACTGCACGCCGACAAACCACGGATGCTCCGGCCGCTCAACAATCTCCGGCAGTTTTCCGTCGGGAGATTTACCGGTTATTAGCATACCTGAATTGCGAAGTAAAGCTTCATATTTAATATTTACTTCATAACGATGCCGATGTCGCTCGCTAATCTCTTTGCAGCCATATATCGCCGCCGCTTTAGAATTTTCCGCCAACTGACAGGGATAGGCGCCGAGCCGCATGGTGCCGCCCAAATCTCCGTTTTGGCTGCGGATTTCTTTTGCGCCGTCTTTGTCCCATTCGGTCATCAAACCGACCACGGCTTCACAATCGGCATCCAATTCGGTGCTGCCGGCATTTTTAAGACCGGCAACATGACGCATGGTTTCAATCACAGCCATTTGCATTCCGAAACAAATACCAAGATAAGGAATATTATTTTCTCTGGCATATTGTGCCGCTTTAATTTTTCCTTCGGTACCGCGACTGCCAAATCCGCCCGGCACCAAAATCCCGCTGACATCTGCCAGATGCGCGGCAGCGCCGTCTTTTTCCACATCCTCGGCATCTATCCACTTGATTTTGACCTTAAAACGATTGGCAATCCCCCCATGGGTTAAAGCCTCGTTCAAAGATTTGTAAGCTTCCAGCAGTTGATATTTTCCGACCACGGCAATTCTGACTTCACCTTCCGGGACTTCAATCACATCGGCAATCTGCCGCCATTTTTCCAGATCCGCCGCCGGAGCGTCAAGGCCAAAATATTTGCAAACCTCCGTATCCAACCCCTCTTCGGAATAAGCCATCGGTACATGATAAATAGATCGGGCATCAAGCGCGGCAATCACCCTCTCCTCCCGCACATTGCAAAACTGTGCGATTTTCCGTTTTTCATTTTGCGGAATTTCGACTTGCGAACGGCATAAAAGGATATCCGGCTGAATGCCGTATTCCTGCAATTGTTTAACCGAGTGCTGAGTGGGCTTGGTCTTTAGCTCACCGGCAGTCGGAATATAAGGCAGCAATGTCAGATGAACAAACATTGTCCGTTCGCGCCCGAGTTCATACGCCAGTTGACGAATGGTTTCCAGATAGGGTTGTCCTTCGATGTCGCCGACCGTTCCCCCGATTTCGCACAAAACAAAATCTTCATCCGACAAATCGGAAAGAATAAAGCTCTTAATTTCGTTAGTCACATGGGGAATCACCTGAATAGTCGCGCCGAGATAATCTCCGTGCCGCTCCTTATCAAGCACCCGCTGATAAATTTTGCCGGAAGTCACGCTGTCGTGCCGGGTGGCCGGGATTCCGGAAAAGCGTTCATAGTGTCCAAGATCCAGATCGGCCTCGGTACCGTCATCGGTTACAAAAACTTCGCCGTGTTGACAGGGATTCATCGTGCCCGGATCAACGTTGAGATAAGGATCAAGCTTGCGCAGGCGAACCTTAAATCCTCTGGCTTGCAGCACGGCCGCCAACGAGGCGGAAGCAAGCCCTTTACCCAAAGACGACACCACGCCGCCGGTGATAAAAATAAATCTGGTTTTCTGGTTAAAGTGACAAAGGCACCTTCTTAAAAAGGTGCCTTTCATTTGTCGAGTGTTTTTCATCTATTTTTCCGCGACCGGGGCGCTGGGAACAACAGGAGCCGGTGTTTCTGTCGTTGGAGCCGGAACAGATGCTTCGGCCGCCGGCTGGTCAAGAATGGAACGGCTGACAACGTTGCCGTGATCTTTATAATAAAGAGAAAGCGACAAGCTGGTCAGGAAAAATAACGTAGCCATAATTGCCGTCAACCGGGTCAGCAAATTGCCGGTACCGCGGGCTGTCAGGAGATTTCCCGCCCCGGATCCGCCGCCCAGTCCGTCAAGGGCGCCGCCGCCGGAACGCTGCAGCAAAATCAGGGCAACCAAGAAAATGGCAACCAACAGATGAACAACTAATAAAACCGTACTCATTATATTTTGATCCTTATTTTAAAATCCGTTACTAACAAACTGACTTGGCAATAGCCAAAAAGTCTTGCGCTTTCAGGCTGGCGCCGCCGATCAAAGCGCCGTCGACATCGGGAAGCGACAAAAATTCTTTGGCATTGGAAGGCTTAACCGATCCGCCGTAAAGAATACGCATTTTATTTGCCGTAGCTTTGCCCAACTTTTTGGCCAGAACTTTACGAACGGCAGCATGAACCTCTTCCACATCAGCCGGAGTCGGTGTTTTGCCGGTACCGATGGCCCAAACCGGTTCATAGGCAATGACGGTATTGGTTGCATCGGCATTTTCCGGTACGGAACCCATAATTTGCTCCGAACAAACTTCAATTGTTTTGCCTTCTTCGCGCTGCTGTTCCGTTTCACCGATGCAGATAATGGTTTTAAGACCGTTTTCATAAGCAGCGGCAGCCTTTTTGGCAACCAGCTCGCTGCTTTCAAAATGATCTGCACGACGTTCGGAATGGCCGAGAATAACATAAGTGCAACCCAAATCTTTCAACATAGCCGGGCTGATATCGCCGGTATGAGCGCCTTTGACCGCAAAATGCGCATCTTGTGCGCCAAGAGCGACTTTTGCGCCGCGCAATGCTTTTTTTACCTGATAAAGCAGCGTAAACGGCGGGCAGACAAGAAATTCGCAAGCCGGTTTGCCCAGTTGTTTTACTTCGGCGGCAACATCTTTGGCCAGCGCAACCCCGTCTTCGGAGAGGCCGTTCATTTTCCAGTTGCCGGCAATCATAATTTTTCTAGCCATTATTTTTTCCTCAAATTGTTTTATGTTGCCGCAAAATTAACATACTAAAAAAAACTTTTCAACATTAATATTTTACAATTGCATATATT
>CABUAP010000173.1 GCA_902489675.1 uncultured Azospirillum sp.
CATTCAACCCCCATAAAATGGGGGGTAGTCTGTAAAACATTAAGCACAAAAAAAGCGCCGTTTTGGGGCGCTTTTTCAAAAATCCGTCCGGCAACCGGCTAATCTTTGGCATAATTTTCCAAAGTGCGGGTCAAACGACGGGCATAGAGAGTTTTGGACTTTTTATCCGTTTTCAATTTTCGCGGACAACGTTTTTCTTGACGGGGGTAAAATTTACTGCCCTTACCGTCCATCATCTCAAAATTTAATGCCTTAATCCAGTTGAACGCTGTAAAGATCGGAGCAATTCTGGCAACAAAAGCGGAAATGTTCATAGGCTTTTAGGTTTGTATTAATAATAAAAAATCACTTTAAGATTACGCCGCCGCAACGTCGTTGGCAAGTTATTTTTCTCTTAACTCGAAAATTTACTTATTTCCCCAACCCCGGCCGACATCTTTTGATAAAACAAACCTCGGTCTTGCCGCCGTTTTCAAACATTGGCGGACTATTTTTTCTTTATAGCCTTTTTATACAAATTTACGTTTTGATTATGCTCATTCAGGCTGCGGGCAAAACGATGTCCGCCCCGCCCCGAAGCAACAAAATAAAGATAATCGGCATCACTCGGCCGAACGGCCGCAAAAATTGCTTCCCGCCCCGGATTACAAATCGGCCCCGGCGGCAACCCGTAATATTTATAAGTATTATAAGCACTGTCCACCGCCAGATCTTTGCGATAAAGCGGCCGCCCCAGTTCCCGTCTGCCTTTAGTGATGGCATAAATCACCGTTGGGTCTGTTTGCAGCTTCATTCCTGTTTTCAGCCGATTGATAAAAACAGCCGCCACATCGGCGCGTTCTTCCGGCACACCGGTTTCTTTTTCGATGATAGATGCCAGCGTGAGCAGCTGCCGACGATTTTTCAAAACCTTTTGTCTGTTTTGCCGCCATGCTTCCTCCAGCGTTTTCTCCATCGCCAACCGCGCTCTTTTCACAATATCGTTGCGGCTGTCACCTTTGATATAACTGTAAGTTTCCGGCAGCAGTTCGCCTTCTCCCGCAGTTTCAGTGATCTCACCTTCCAAATTCGGTTCGGCTCTGATTAGCGCCAGCATCCGTGCGGTTGTCAACCCTTCCGGCAGTGTCAGCCGCCGATAATGCACCTCGCCCCGGCTGATAATCGCCAGCGCCTCCCGCATTGAAATCCCCGGCAAAAAAACATATTCGCCGGCCTTCAAATCTTTATCCAGTCCGCTTACTCTTGCCGCCAGACGAAACAGAAGCGGGTGTGAAATCACCCCCGCTTCCGCCAATTGTTCAGCCACCTGTCGGGAACCCGCGCCTTTTTCTATCAGCAGCTGCGTTTCGGTACCGCGCTCGTTCGGCAGAGTAAACAGATGACAGCAAATCATTCCTGCCGCTGCGGCCAAAACAACTGCCGTTGTCACAAGTCCCTTAAACCAGGCCATTTTTAATCGTCAATTTTTTTAAACACGACTGACGAATTGGTTCCGCCAAAACCAAACGAGTTGGACATCGCGGCTTTGAGCTCTTTCTTCTTCGCCTTGAGCGGCACCAAATCGAAATCCGCCACTTCATCCGCCGGATCTTCCAGATTAAGGGTCGGCGGACAAGTCTGCTCACACAAAGCTTTGATCGTCAACACCGCTTCAACCGCACCGGCAGCCCCCAGCAAATGGCCGATGGCCGATTTGGTCGAAGACATCGAAACATTTGCCATATGATCGCCAAACAAGCGCTTAACGGCCAAAGCCTCACCGACATCTCCGGCCGGGGTGGAAGTTCCGTGCGCATTGATATAACCGATATCAGAAAGTTCGACACCGTGTTCGGCCGCGTGTTCGGCCGCCATCTTCATTGCACGGTAAGCCCCGTCGCCGGACGGCGCGGTAATATGATAAGCATCGCCGCTCATGCCATAACCGACAATCTCGGCATAGATTTTAGCGCCGCGAGCTTTGGCGTGTTCATACTCCTCCAGCACCAGCGCACCGGCACCTTCGCCCATAACAAAACCGCTGCGGCCTTTATCCCATGGGCGAGAAGCCTTTTCCGGACAATCATTAAAATCGGCCGTAACCGCTTTCATCCGGGCAAAACCGGCCAACCCCAGAATATTCACCGCCGATTCCGCACCGCCGGCCAACATCAAATCGGCATCACCGCGAGCGATCATCGCTGCCGCGTCGCCGATGGCATGAGTACCGGTCGAACAAGCGGTAACACAGGCATGATTAGGTCCTTTTAAGCCGAAACGGATCGACAGATTGCCCGAGATCATATTGATCAGGCAAGACGGAATAAAAAACGGAGAAACCCGGTGAGAGCTTTTATTTTCGCTGATAATGACCGAATTTTCATAAATCGTCTGCAAACCGCCGATTCCCGACCCCATCATGATTCCGGCACGGAACTGGTCTTCTTCGCTTTCCGCTTTCCAGCCGCTGTCTTCCATTGCGTCAATACCGGCCGCCATTCCGAACAGGATAAATTTATCCACCCGGCGCTGTTCTTTCGGTTCCATCACTGTATCCGGATCAAACTGATGAGCTTCTTTTCCCATCGGCACCTTACCGGCGATTTTGACCGGCACATCATACAATTCAAGATCTTCATCAATTCTTCTGATTGCCGATTTTCCGGCAATAATGTTTTCCCAGTTATAGTCAACGCCTCTGCCAAAAGGAGCCAGCATTCCCATTCCGGTTACAACTACTCTTCTCATCGAATTTCCTTAAAATTAAATTGGTTATTAAGTACTTTTTTATATGAAAAAACTCGCTTTATGTCAAGCGAGTTTAGTCATCAGCAGCTTAAAAGATTTAAGCGTTTTTGTTCAGATAATCAATAGCATCTTTAACAGTCAGGATTTTTTCGGCAGCTTCGTCCGGAATTTCACAACCGAATTCTTCTTCGAAAGCCATAACCAATTCAACGGTATCCAGGCTGTCTGCGCCCAGATCGTCGATGAAGCTGGCGGTATCAGTTACTTTAGATTCTTCTACGCCGAGATGTTCTGCAACAATCTTCTTAACGCGATTAGCTGTATCAGTCATTTGATAAACCTCAAAAAATATTAAAACAACAAAGTTATTGGGTATAACATTTTAATCACCCGTGCTGCCTTGTTAGCACAATTTTATATTAATTGACAAGTATTATTTTCATAATAT
>CABUAP010000174.1 GCA_902489675.1 uncultured Azospirillum sp.
CCTCTTTAGATAGATTGTGTTTGTTCTTATCGTGAATAATCGTGTTTCTCGGAATGTCTAAACCAATACCGTTAATATCTTCAGCAAAATAGCGGTCTTTGGTGTTTTCGTTTTTGCTAATATCATCATAAAAATCACCAAAATCAGTCATCGGACTTTTATACATTGCCTGTTCAAGGTTTGGGGTTTCTTCCCTCTCCGCCAGATAAACGGCGCTTCCCTGCTCTCCGTCCTCAATTCGCAACTGCCAGCGTTCCAAAATATCCGCTGTGCTTTTTCCCTCATTGATGGCCAGCGTCACCGCTCGGCTGGCCAAAAAGTGCGCGTCCGCATCAGCTTCTGCGTTAGGACGTCCGGCTGTCGTCAGTTGTTCGTAAAAATGCTGATAAACCTCGTTATACTGATTTCTGGCATCAATCATTGGCGAAACAGCTTTTGCCCATTGATCTATTTGCTCGTCAGTCACGCCGAAACGTTCTTTCGTCACCTGCCGGCTCACCTCCGAAATGCTGCGGACATCGATTCCTTCCGGCATCGTGTCCGGATCTTTTTCTTTATTTAAAAGTTGATCCAACTCATCCAAGACCGGCGCACTTTCCTGCAAAAATGTTTCCTGCAGCAAATCTGCTGTCATTTGTGCCGTTTGATCGTCAATATCCGGGTTATACGCTTTTACCTGGTCTTTTATCTGCCGGTTCCAGTTTCTCATACGATGGTTGTAAAGCATAGTGCCGCCCGCGCCAAAACCAGCGCCTGTAATGCCGCCAACAAAACCGGAAAACATTCCGTCCGCCCAAATATCTGCCTGCGTCTTATCCTGCCAGCCGATAGCATTGCGATACTCATCACCAAACACGTTTTGCACAGTTTCCTCAAACGGCCCTTCAGTCAAAAAACCTTTTACCGCCGCCTTAAAAACTGAGGATTGACGGGCAACATTTTTAACTGCCGTCTTAACCGGAGCCTCCACCGCCTTATTCTTCAATATCTTTTCAACCGAACCAACAAAGGCGTTTTTCATGGCTTTGGAAGCCGGAGCCGTTCCCACTTTGGCAATCCCCATCATAATAAAATTGCCGATTCCTTCCAACGCTCCGTCAAAAGCTCCCAAAATATCAGAATGCAGATCCGCCGTGTCAAAATCCTCTCCTTGTGCTATTGCCTCTTGAAAAGTTTCGCTTTTAGACGAATCAAAATATGCCTTATTGATCATGCCAGCTGCTATATAAGGATTTTTAGTCGCCAGAGTTATCGCCATAGAAGCAGCAATAGAAGTCGCACTATTGCCGATCCCATACATAACGTTTTGAAAATCTTTTTTGCCGCGCATTTCCTCGGGCATCAGCCCCAAACTGATTTTATTAATGGTTTCAACGTTATGCTGCCGCCATTTGTCATACAAAGCCACCGCTTTTTGGTTCAACTCCTGCGCATTTTTCTGCGCGGCATTGAGCACTTCGTCCGATACCGGACGATCGAACTCGCCGCCATACATCAGCGAAACCGGGTTTTCCGCCATTTCCCGAGATACCCGGCTTTCTCTGGTTTCTCTCATTTCATCGGCGATATAAACCGCCTCATCAGCTGCCCTTCCGGCTTCGACCACATCATCCGGCAAAAAAAGCTCCGCTAAGCCCAAACGCGGCATCGATGAGGAAGCCTCGTTTTTCCCTTTTTCGGCTCTCTCCTTCTTTCGAAAATAATCAAATAACAGATCCGTTTCCCCTCTGGCAATGCTCCCAGCAATGTCCAGCGCTCCGGCCGCGGCCGATTTCGGCGCCTGTTTAGCCTCACCGATGGCTTCTTTTGCTTTTCCTTTAGCGTAATCAAGCGCCAACTGACCGCCGTATAACAGAACTTTGCCCAAGAAATTATCTTTGTTTATCTTTTCTGCCTGCGTATGGATGGCAAAGCGGGTGTCGGTTTCATCCATCGTTGCCGGCACCGAATAAACTTTGTTGGTGTCCGCATCCAGCGTTGTGTAACTGGGGATGTTAACCGGCTCCCACTCTCCCCATTCATCATCTTCATTTTTCTTATTTTCGCTTTCTACCGTTACCGGCTCCCACTCTCCCCACTCATCATCTTCATTTTTACCCAATACCCGTAAATTCTGTAGTTCTTCATCTATTGCTTGATTAAGAATTTTATCCATTTTTTTGCCCCTTATAAGAATTATAAGCTTCTTCTGATATTTCTTTTTGAGTACCATCAGCAAACAAGGCCGTGAACTTCGTACCTGTTTTATTGGTGCGCACATTCACCAGTCTCTCATCAACCAGCTTTTCGCCGCGACCTTTATCATCGGCACCGCTCAACACCCGTTGCAAACCATTTTCACCGCTCAAAACATTGGTCGGATTAATCGCCGCTACATCCGCATTCTGATAAATCTGCTGCGCAAACAATTTTTTGGTTTCTTCCAGCGCCTCAGCGGCAATAACTCCTTTTTGCCCGCTGTCGTTGATGCCCTTCATGCTGGTATCTTCAAGCCCATGTTTTTTTGCCACATTGACCAGCGCCGCTCGGTAAATATCACGCTGCATCACCCGGTATCTTGCATTTTTAGCATTTTGCGCGCGTTTAACTGCCCGTTCTGCTACAGTTCCTTTATTATCATTGATTGTTGCCATTTTAAAATTTTCATTCAAATAATTTTGGATAGTATTGTTAATACTGTTACTAGCAAAAAATCCCAGCCCCGCATCTCCTTCTTCCTCCGTCAACGCTGCAGAAAACGCTTCATAATCCGTCCAAAAATCATTAGCAAAAGATTCTGCCTCGATTTTAGGTAACCCTCCCTCTCTTCGCAGGTTGTCCAATTTTTCGGCAAGCTCGGCATATCCGTCCCCTGTCGGGTTAAGATCCAAAGCCGCTTTTTCATCCTGCAAGGCATTCATGTTTTCCATTTTCTCACCTTCGGTAATTTTTTTCGGCTCAAATTCCTTCTCCCCAAATTAATTTTCTTAAAAATCGACAGTGCGCAGATCTAATCATAGAAAAATCCCCAGCACACCTGAAACCAATCATTTATACAGCTCTTTATACAGGTTTGCGTCGTAGCAATATCCTCAATCTCAAATGGGAGAATATTGATTTTGTAAATAACCAAATCATAGTAAAAATAAAAAATAAAA
>CABUAP010000175.1 GCA_902489675.1 uncultured Azospirillum sp.
TTTCGGATATTTTGATTTATTGCAAAAGATACGGTATTCCGTTGATTGCCATGACCAAAAACCCGGGCAGTACGCTTGGTAAAGCCGGCGATATCGTTTTGCGGCTGCCTGATGCCGGAGAGGCCTGTCCGTTGGGATTGGCACCGACATCTTCTACCACCGCTACTCTGGTGTTGGGCGACATACTAGCGATTGCCTTGATGGAGCGTAAAGGTTTTTCCAAAAGCAATTATAAACAACGCCATCCGGGCGGCAAGCTCGGTGCCATTTTGCAAAAGGTTTCCGATTTGATGCATACCGGTGATGAAATGCCGATTTTAAATGAACACGCATCGCTGCGTCAGGTCATTTTGACCATGTCTTCTAAAATGCTCGGCTGTGTGGGGATTGTGGATGAAAACGGCAATTTGAGCGGGATGATTACCGACGGCGATTTGCGGCGGGCAATGGTTAATTCGCAGGATAATGACTTGTTTTCCAAAACAGCGGAAGATATTATGACTCATAACCCGAGAACCACAACCAGAGATACTTTGGTTGCCGAAGCGGTGAATGTTATGAATACGACCGGCAAAGGGATTACTCAACTGTTTGTGGTTGAGGGGAAGATACCGGTTGGGGTTATTCATATGCATGATTGTCTGCGTGCCGGGTTTACGGTGGAAAATAAAGGTGCTGCCGCACAGGAAGTTAATCAAAAAAAGGTAGCTTAATTGTTCGATTTTAAGAAATTAGATACATTTTTTGCCGAAGACAGTCTGCAGAAAAAAGGGACGGAAAACAATGCCGTTTTTCTGCGCCGTACACGAACCGTGCGTTTGATTAAGCTGCTGCTGCCGGCAGTTGCCGCAGCATTGGCCGGGCTTTTGATTATTCTGCCGGGGTTAAAGGATCGCAGCGGAGATTTGCAGCTTAATATTCCTAAACCTAAAAGCGGAGAACTTGAAAAACTGCATATGGAAAATACGGTTTTTTATGTGACGGATGATAAAAATCAGGTTAATAACTTTACGGCGGAAACAATTGACGAAACGGAACCGGGATCAAAGCTGATTAAGCTGATAAAACCTGAGGGGCTGCTTCCTTCGGACGGAAATGAGTGGATCAGCATTAAATCGCCGATCGGTTTTTATGATCAAAATAAACGTTTGTTATGGCTTGATAATAAGGTTAATATGGTCTACAGCGACGGTATGACGGCGACCACTCAAACGGTGTTTTATGACAGTGCGGCAGCGAAAGCATATAGCCGGACGTCCGTTGATGCAAAAGGATATTTCGGTACTTTGAAGTCGGAAGGGTTTGAGTATTATAAAAATAACAGAGTAATTATTTTTACCGGAAAATCCAAAATTGTTATTCGGCAAGAAAATTTTGAGGAAAATCAAAAATGAAAAAAATGTGGCTGATGACATTGCTGGTTTTTGTCCGAATATCAACCGCTGTTGCTTATGATATAACGATTACCGCCGAAAAAAGAGTAGAAGTTTATCAGAATGAGAATAAAGCGGTTGCCGTCGGCAATGCCGTGGCCGTTAAGCCGGGGTTGACGGTAAAGGGGGAAGTCTTAACGGCTTTTTTCGCCAAATCGGATGCCCCGAACAGTTCCAAGCAAACTTCGATTACCGATATGACCGCAGACCAAAAAGTCAGTGTGCATATGACAAAGGCGGATGCCTTTGGCGAACATTTGGAATATCATGTTAAAGACGATTATATGGTGATTAAAGGAAAACCGGCTATCATCAAAAACGACAAGGCTACGGTTTCCGCAACGGACAATATTACTTATTATCCGGGAAAGAATAAAGCGATTGCGACCGGTAATGTTGTTGCCGACAATGGTAAAAACAAGATATATTCCGATGTGATGGAAACTTATTTTAGAAAAGATGCCGGCGGTGATCCGGTTTTGGAACGGGTCGAAATCCCCAAGAATCCGAAAATTGTGACCAAAGACGGTTCTGTTACGGCTAAAACCGGCATCTACTATCCGGAACAGGGAAAAGTTTATCTCTATGAAAATGTGGTCATTAATCAAAACGGCAACATTTTGAACGGAGATAAAGCGGAAACCGATCTTAATACGGGAATTAGCAAGGTTTTGTCCGGAAAATCACGGGTTTCGGGCGTATGGTATGAAGAAGAATAAAATATAGTAAGCGAGAAGAATATGTTTGATAAAAACAGCAGTTCTACATTAGAAATTTTCAATATCGGTAAAAAATATAAAAATCGTCCGGTACTGCGCAACGTTTCATTAAATGTTCGTCGCGGTGAGGCCGTTGGTTTGCTGGGGCCGAACGGCGCCGGCAAAACAACTTGTTTTTACTGTGTAACCGGTTTGATTACGCCCGATTACGGCGATGTCCATATTGACGGGCAGGATATAACCAATATGCCGATGTATCGCCGGGCACGGATGGGAATCGGTTATCTGCCGCAAGAGGCTTCTATTTTTCGTTCGCTCAGTGTTGAGGATAATATCAAGGCTATTCTTGAAATTGTGGTTGAGGATGAGGATAAGCGGGAAAATATGCTGGAAGAGTTGTTGTCGGAATTTTCCATTGCTCATTTGAGAAAATCGCCGGCGATGGCTTTGTCGGGCGGGGAAAGAAGACGTTTGGAAATTGCGCGGGCGTTGGCCAGTCAGCCGAATTTTATTTTGCTTGATGAGCCTTTGGCCGGGATTGATCCGATTGCCGTCGGTGAAATCCGCTCATTGGTTTCACAGTTGAAACATCGCGGACTCGGGGTTCTGATCACCGATCACAACGTGCGGGAAACACTTGATATTACGGATCGGGCGTACATTCTTCACGGCGGAACGGTTTTGATGGAGGGAACTCCTGAAGAAATTGTCAACAATGAAGAGGTGCGCAAAGTTTATCTCGGCGATAATTTTACGATGTAATCGAGCCGATCGTATTAAAGCCTGCTCATTTTCGGCTGTTGCGGCTGCGGGGCAAGAGAGCAAAGATTTTCGCCTTAAGCACAGATAATTCTTTAATCTGGTATTTTAACGTTTTTTTAAGTTAATTACGCCAAAACTGTAGTTGAAATCTTCATTTTATGTGCTAAAATAAGATTTCAAAAATTTAATTTATCAATTACATTTCGCAAGGAAA
>CABUAP010000176.1 GCA_902489675.1 uncultured Azospirillum sp.
ATTTCAAGAAAAAGAACTGAACACCTATGACCTAAATGGTCAAGTTGCTTTGTCATCCGTTGATTTAGCAAAGGGCTTAGGCTATGCCGATGACGGGACGGTCACGCGTATATACAATCGTAATGCTGATGAGTTCACCCCCGATATGTGCCAGGTGGTCAATTTGACCACTCGGGGATTAAAAAGACAAGTTCGCATATTCTCTCCGCGTGGCTGTTATTTGGTGGCAATGTTCGCCAAGACCCCATTTGCTAAGGATTTTCGTAAATGGGTTTTAGATGTGTTGGATAAAAAGCCGACAGTTCCGTCACTGACGCAAGACCGCGAAGCCCTCAAAGCTATCGGCGGGATTGTTAAGAAATGCGTCAACAAAGCATTGGCGGACTTCTTATCTGTCGAGCTTCCGGTTGAAGAAAACGATGTTTTGCGGCAAAAATACTATAATGTGTCAGATAAAGATATGGTGGAAACGCTGCAACGCTGGTATTGGTCGCGGAATTACGATGTACGCCAAACTCTGGACAAGCAGCATGAACTGATTGAAGAACTGGAAACAAAGCTACGAATGGTTAAAAAAGCCATTAATTAATAACAAAGCCTCGGGAAACCGGGGCTTTTCTTCTGGAAAACCGCAATGATGAACTTACACCAAATAGTGCGAGGGGCGATAAACTCGGTCAACCCCGACCAAGATGTTGTTATTAAGGTCAATAAAGGCAATCAGCATTTCCCCGGCGGCATTGTGAAGCCGGTTTGGGAAGAAGTAACCGCTAAAGCTCAAATTCAGCCGGTCAGCTCTTACGAGATCCAGTTTATTGACAACTATGTGTCAAGTTCTGTTTACAAGAACTTTTATTTACTTGGCTCATTCCCCGGATTGAATCGCCGAAGCGAAACCGGTGGCGATGTGATTGTCTGGAACGGCTTTGAGTGGTTCATTGACAGCGTGCCGGAAGAATGGAACACAGTGGGCTGGACGAAGGTTCGCGGCGTGCAACAACTTCCTGAGGATGAACAATGACAGAAGAAGATATCTATATCGCTGTTGAGGCTATGCTGGTTAAGTTTACCGGAGTTTCTCAAGATAATGTCATCCGAGCTTATCCGGGAAGGCGTGTCAGTCTGCCACCGAATAACGATTACATTATCATGTCCATGACGCGGGCGGACAGGTTAGAAACACCTGCTGGAAGTTGGACAGCGGAAACATACACAGTTACCCAAGGCAAAGAAAGATTCGGCATAGATAACATATGGATTAGTAAAGCTGCCGTTCGGGCTAATGCGATTGTTGATTTTTCGCGCAATGTCATGATGTGCGACTTTTTAGAACCTTACGGGATTTTACCGCTTTATGCCGATGATATTTCCAATAATACCGGCGTAAGCGGCGAAAAAAAGTATGTCGAGCGGCGGACGATACAGCTGCATCTTAATTATCAAACCGATGCGGCTGTCAGTGTCGATACATTTACGGCCGTCGAATTTAATATTTTCAAAACGGAGTTATAAAATATGACGATTCCAGCAAGCGAACTTGTAGATTTGCAGCCGAGAACCCTTGGTGGCGGATTGAACGGTGTAGAACTCAACGGTGTACTGCTTAGCAATTCCGAGCTGTTACCGGCTAATATGATTTATCCTTTCGGCTCTCCAGATGCTGTCAGCAATTATTTTGGAGCTGAAAGCGAAGAATACGCTTTGGCTTCCGGTTATTTTCTGGCTGATGACAACAAGCAAAAGAGTCCGAACACTTTGTACTTTTATCGCTTTATCTCTGAAGCTGCTGCCGGTTGGCTGCGCGGTGCTCAAATCAGTGTTAAATTAACCGCTTTTCAGGCCATCACCGATGGTTCTTTATCCTTAGTTGTTGACGGAAAGCCAGTTAATGCGACAGCCATTGATCTGTCTGCCGCAACCAGTTATTCCGCTGTCGCTGCCGCTGTTCAGACAAAATTACAGACGGTTGCAGAAAATGCAACTGTCGTTTACAATTCAAATTTTGGCGCTTTTATCATCACTTCCGGAACAACCGGCGAGAATAGTTCGGTTTCCTTTGTCTCTTCGGTTGAGAGTGGAACCGATTTGTCGGCATTGATGAATTTGTCTCAATCTTCCGGTGCGGTTACTTCTACCGGTTCGGCGGCTCAGACCTTAACTGAGACAATGCAAAACCTGATTAAATCAAGTCAAAACTGGGTAACATTTATGCCGGTTTTTCAAGAGACGGACGAACAAAAAGAAGAATTAGCTGTTTGGTGCAATTCAAAAGGTACCCGGTTTGTTTATGTCGCAAATGAAATTAACAATAATGCCTTAATTGCAAACAATGTTGCAAGTTTTGGACAAAAGACCAAAGATTACTACGGGATATTGAATTGCTATAACACAAAAGCCTATTGCGCTTTTGCTATGGGGTATGCGGCCTCCATGGATTTGGAACGAACCAACGGGCGCAAGACCTTTGCATATCGTTCTCAAGCCGGGTTGTCTTATACGGTCGACGATGCGGATAATGCGCGGGCTTTGCTTGGTAATGGGTATAATTTCTATGGATCTTATGCAACAGCTTCAGAACAATTCACCTTATCGCAAAACGGCCAAATTTCAGGCAATGCTAAATGGTTTGATACCTACCTTGGCCAAATCTGGCTCAAAGCGCGTCTTCAGGCTGCATGGTTAACGGCACTGAAACAAAACAACACGCTGCCATTTAATTCGGATGGGTATTCTGTTATTTATGCAGCATCACTCGACACAATTAATGCCGGGATTAATGCTGGTTTGATCATTAAAGGCGTAAATCTGGACGAATCTCAAAAATCAACAGTTAACCGTGAAGCTGGTCTAGATATATCAGAATCTTTGTATAACCAAGGATGGTATCTGCAGGTTCCGGATGCTAATACTCAAACACGTGTTGCCCGCGGTCCGTTGCGTCCTAACTTCTGGTACTGTGACGGCGGTTCTATCCAAAGCATTCAAGGCGTATCAACCACTATATTGTAGG
>CABUAP010000177.1 GCA_902489675.1 uncultured Azospirillum sp.
ATCCCAGTGCCGTAAAGAAGGCATACACCGCCGCCGCCGTAAACAATACAAAAATCCATTCCATATAATAATCAATTAAAAATCCTAAACTGGCAATGATTATAAATATTTTTTGTCTAAAGTCAAGATGTTTCATGTTTAGTGGGGGCTCTAAAAAATTAAGGCCCCTTGCGTCATACGCAAGAGGTCCGAATGTGTATCGAAAAGAGTTTACTCTTCGATAGAGCGCAGTTCCGGTCCGGTGTAACGATACGCGCGGGACGGGATATGCTTTTGTCCGAGAATGATAAAATTTTGGGCAAACATCGCTTCCGGCAGCAATCCGGAGTACCAGATAACTTTGTTATTCGGCAAAACACGGAAAGCAGAAGCATGTTCGTAAAACTCTTCCGGAATTTGCAACAACATATCGGCATAAGTTTCGCCGGTATATTCGCTTTCTCCCAAAACCGTCAACATATCGGCTGCCAAAACTTTTTCAGCTTCGGTTGCCGGAACGGTTAAATCACTCTCTTTTACAAAAAACAAACGTTGGTTTGTTTCGACAACGGGTTTAACCCGATAGGCCAGATTGCGAAGTTCGCTTAAATTTAAACCCGGCATTGTTTTTGCTTTATTCATAAAAATTCTGTTTGGGTTAATAATAAATTTCAGTGTCCATTATACTCTTTTTGTCTTCAGAGTCAAATTTTATTGTCTAAAAGATAAAAAACGCCGGAAAAGTATCTCCGGCGTTTTTTGTAACAGAAAGGTTTTATCCTGCCATTTCTTCCAGCACGTTTTTTTTCAGGGTCACGTTATCTGCTTTGCCGGTAGCAAATACCGGAAGTTTTTCCATATAGAGAATAACCCGGGGCAAAAATAATTCGGACATAGCATTGGCTCTGATATAGGCGTGCAATCCGTCCTGAGTGACGTTTTTGTTATTAGTCGCCAGCACGATTTGTTCCCCCTTGCTTTCGTGCGGAACGGCAACCACGCCGTACTGGAACTCTCCGTCAGCCTCATAGGCCTTACAGACCATTTCGTGCACGGCGTTTAAGGAAACCATTTCGCCGCCGATTTTGGCAAAGCGTTTGATCCGGTCGCGGATGTAGACAAAACCGATTTCATCAATTTCTACCACATCGCCGGTATGATACCAACCGTCTTTAAGCGGCACCAAAACGCCCGGATTGTCGGGCATGATATAGCCCATCATAATATTGGGACCGCGCACGACCAGTTCGCCGCCTTTCTCGATGCCCGGCACCGGTTCAATTTTATATTCTATTGCCGGCAGCAGTTTGCCGATGGAACCGAAACGGTTGAAAATGCGGTTATTAGCGCTGACGACCGGGGAACATTCGGTTGCGCCGTAGGCTTCCAGTACGCGGATGCCGAGGCGCTCCATCCAGATGTTGCGGGTATCGGGTTTGACTGCTTCCGCACCGCCAAACATAAAGCGAATGTTATGAAAATCAAACGGGTGGGCAATTCTGCCGTAACCGCGGAAAAAGGTGTCGGTGCCAAACATAATGGATGCGCCGATTTCATAAACGATTTCAGCTACAACGCGGTAATGCAGCGGGGACGGGTATAAGAACAGTTTGGCGCCTTCAAATAATGGGAACAAAGTGCCCACCACCAGACCAAAGCTGTGAAACATCGGCAAAGCATTAAAGACCGTGTCAGTTATGTTGATGGTTTCGATTGCCGACATTTGTTTGATGTTGGAAATGATATTGGCATGGCTCAAAACAACGGCTTTAGGCGTGCCTTCCGAACCGGACGTAAACAAGATTACGGCTTTGCGGTTGCCGCCCTTTTTGATTGGCACGCGTTTGATCTTGTAACGCAGGTAAGCGTTGATTTTGTCCCATAAACCAATTTCTTTGGCGGCTTTTTCCAGATAAATAACTTTGACACCGGTGTCTTCCATCATCTTAACCGCATCTTCCATTTTGGCTGTTTTAATAAAAGTCAGCGAAGTGATAACCAGCCGAACCTGTGCGGTTTTGCACATAGAAACCATGTTTTGCGCGCCGACCGAAAAGTTGAGCATTACCGGGATCCGCCCATATGCCGTCAGCCCGAAGAAACTGCACAACGCTGCAATCGAATTAGGAAGGAACAGACCGACGTGTTCTTCGGGTTCCGTACGTCGTTTCAGATATTTGCCGAGGACGAAAGACTTGATGATAATATCACGGTATGATTGCAGTTTACGTTGAATATCCTCAACAAATTTGGGGCGGCGGAACAATCCTTTTTTGGCGTGAACCTTGGCGGTTTTCATTAATTGAGCAAACAGCGAGATGTTGGAATTGTAGCGAACTTCAAAGCTCATCTCGCGCAGAATCATATAGACTTCGTTGCTGATATGGTCACGCTGGCGGCGTAATTCGTCTTTCAATTTAAACGGACGGGGCTTGCCCACGATTACCCGGATTTTGGGCAACGGACGATGCGGCAGTTTCCCTTTTGTTTTGGAGAAATAGCCGTATTGGGCGCCTTCAATCCAGACCGGAATGAGTGGGGCTCCCGATTTGTCGGCAACCAGTCCCGGCGCTTCGTAAATTTTCATCAATCCGCCGCTTTCGGTTACGCGTCCTTCGGCAAAAATCAGGCACAGGCGGCCGCTGTCAACTTTGCCGATCAGCTCTTTAATATCCCCCGGTTCAATCGGGTTAAAGAGCATGATGTCGGCCGTTTTCATCAAAAAACGGATCAGACGGCTGCGGTACAAATGTCCGTTTAGGGCAAAAACAGGATTGCCGGGCAGGAAGGCAAACAGCAGTACCGGGTCAAGGTAAGAAACATGATTGGCAACATACACGCCCTTAGAAGGCATATTTTTTTCATCAAATTCGACTGAACATCTGACTTTAAAAAGAGTAAAAACGGTTCTTAAACAAAACCCTATAAAATTTCGCAAAACGATAGTCTCCGTAATTCACATAGTATGCCATAGTGTACTCTCAGTGGGCGGAACTTGTAAAGAATAAAAACACAATTGCCGGCTT
>CABUAP010000178.1 GCA_902489675.1 uncultured Azospirillum sp.
ACACCCACCAATTAAAAAAGAGCTTTGGTGTTATCCGGGCTCTTTTTTTATATTTATCTCTAAAAAAATTTGTACTGCCGAAAAAACAACCTTGATTTACTGGTTGTTGTGTTTTATAATTTTTAGCTGTATAGACTTGTTTGTGAGATTTTTTGATGACTAAAGTTTCTGTTCTTATGCCGGTATACAATACGCCGGAACAGTATCTGCGCGAGGCTGTTGAAAGTATATTGACGCAGACTTATCAAGATTTTGAGTTTATCATTTTAAATGATGCTTCTTCCGATGATAATGTGGAAAAGGTGATCGCCTCTTATGATGATAAGCGCATTCGCTATTATAAAAATAAGCAAAATCTCGGTATTTCTTTATCCCGTAACAAATTGATAGAGCTTTCCCGCGGGGAATATCTGGCGGTGTTTGACCATGATGATATTTCGCTGCCCCAAAGGTTTGAAAAACAAGTTGCCTTTTTGGATGCTCACCCCGAGGTCGGGGTAGTGGGTAACTGGTATCAGTTTGCCGGGGAG
Source organism: uncultured Azospirillum sp. (assembly GCA_902489675.1). Taxonomy (GTDB): domain Bacteria; phylum Pseudomonadota; class Alphaproteobacteria; order RF32; family CAG-239; genus JAFUYI01. The sequence continues at coordinate 531 of CABUAP010000178.1, forward strand.
GATAAAATCAGCCGCCTGCCGCTGACGGATCGGGAAATAAAAGAAACAATGCTCGGCAGCTGCTGTCTCTGTCATCCGTCTTCCATGATCAGAAAATCGGTGTTGACCGCGCATCACATCCGTTATGAAAATGATTATACGCCGGCCGAAGATTATGCCCTGTGGTGCCGTTTGCTTTCAAAAACCGGTTTTGCCAATATTCCGGAAGTGCTTTTTGTTTATCGCAATCATGAAAATAACACCTCGCATTTGCAAAAAGAAAAGATGCGAGACGCATCGGTTCGCATTCAGAACTTTGTCCGGCGCGAAAATCCGGAGCTGTGGGCGGCGTCCGAAGCAAAGATGATTAAGATATCCAAAATAAGATTATTTGGTTTTCTGCCGTTGTTGACGATCAGGGAAAATGAACAAAAAGAAATTTGGCTGTTGTTTGGTTTTATCCGCTTTTTATCGGTCAACAAAAAATATTTGCGCAAAAAACTATAGCGGCTCTGTGTTATATTGAACAAACGCCCGGAAGTTCCGGGCGTTTTTCTACTGATGTTGTTTTAGCGGTTAAGGCGCAGTTTTCTACTTGATTTTTTCAACGGTTTCACGGAAGAATTTTTTGTAACTTTCGTTGCTGTCGATAATTGCCTGCGCGTTGTTGTCCGTTTCCGAACAAAGTACCGGCAGGGTGATCTCTTTGGTTAAATATTCGCGGGCAACATTTTCGTCAAAATTCTCGATCTCTTCTGCTTTATACTGTTTGATGATCTGCTCAATGATCATTGGTTTCATCGTCATAAATTCGCTCATAATGCTCTCGTCCATCACCTGATTAAGCTTAACCCGAAAGAATATCCACGCCTGTTCCATGGTGAGGTTGTATGGTTTCAGCCGTTCGTTGATAATGGCCAGTTCCGGTTGAAAATATCGGGCATAAACTTGGGGAAACTTGGTCATTTCATAACCCTGTTTTTGGCAGAAAGCGGCATAACCTTCCATCATTCGGTAGGTGCTGCCGAGGGCTATTCCCAGATTCGGATCATTTTGCTCTGTCGGCAGCCGGGCGAAAAATACGCTGCCGTTCAAGATTAAACCGATCACAATCACGGCAATTTCGGCGGGTTGCCAACGACGCGGCATCTCCAGTTTGCGGTTGCTTTTGCGGTCATGAAAGTTGATGCGCCGCTGTATGGCGGCCAGCATCATAAGAGCTGCGAGCCAGGCCATACAATAAAGTCCCCATAAAAAGAGCAAACTTATATTGGGCAAGTTCGGCAGACAAGCCGCAGCGGCGCACAACAACTGCAGCCATAGGCAGATCGGATAGCCGATGGCAGGCAGCAGGAATCTTTTGCCTTCGGTTTTGCTGCGCCCCAGATTCAAACGGATAATTTTAAGCAGCGGCCAGATGAAAAAAAGACCGAGCAGCCAGCCTTGGATGACGGGGCAAATCTCGTTGTCTTTGGTGTCCCGGCGAACGGCCTTCCAGTTTTTGTACATCCAGTAAAACTCAAACAAACCACAGCTTAAAAAGGCAGCGGCCAGCAGCCGGCGAACCGGCAGCAAGTAAAAAATTACCGGTTTGCTGTAATTGACATCCTGATTGTTTTCAATAAAAGCCTTAATATGTTTAACCTGTATGCGGTCAGCGGTGAGAGCATTGATAATTCTTGAAAAAAGCATCACTGCCGGCACAATCCACAGGCTGCCGGTCATGGCTGCTCCGGCTGTAATTAGGAACAAACCTCCGAAAAAGTATAGGGCAAACCACGCCGGCAAGCCGACCGCCAGATAATAAAATGAATTGAATATAAAAGCATATATGGAAAAACGCTGCGGTTTGGGAGCGTTTTTCAGTCTTTCCTGATATTTTGCTAACCTGATTTCCGTCCGCATTGGCATCCCCTTTGGCAAACAGTATGAATACACGTTATAATTTTTAGACTTTAAGGTCAAGCGCATAAATCTGTTTGTCGGCGGAAAATTCTTGCTAAAAGGAGATGTTGCCGCTATAGCTGAATAAGGAACGGAATATGACGGGAGGACAAAAGTGTCCGCAAAATTAAAATATATATTGTTCGGCGCGGTTTTTGCCGGCGGTTTTGCCAGTTTGTCGTTGGAGTTGGCGGTTATGCGCCAATTGAGCGGTTTTGTCGGTTCAACGGCGGTAACGGCGTCAATTATTATCGGTGTGCTGCTGGCATTTATGTCGCTCGGTTATTATCGCGGTTCGGTTGTGCCGATTCGCCGCAATCGCATCCGCCGGGTTTTGGCGCCCGATTTTATCATGATCGCGCTGATGACGGTTCTTGCTTCTTCTTATATCTTGATAGATCTTTATTTTTGGGCAATGAACGGCTTGGGCATTCGTTCCAATGTGGTGCAGACTTTTGTATATTCGCTGCTGCTGTTGTCGGCCGCGCCTTATTTGTTTGGCAAAATCACGGCGGTATTGAGCCGTTATCTCCATCGTTT
>CABUAP010000179.1 GCA_902489675.1 uncultured Azospirillum sp.
GACACCGCAGGAAGTGGTTAGTTTGATATTTGAAACTGCCGACGATTTGGGTGATCCCGGCGTGGATGCCGTTTTTGGCCACGGCCGCTTGAATCTTAATGCCGCGACTGAGCCGCAGGGAGAATTGACGATTGCCACAAGCGCCAATGTTAAAGGCGAGAGCGTGTTGGCGCGCTCGACCACCATGTCGGTGCCGGCTGTTTTCAAAAGCGCGTTGACGGCTAAAATGCCGCGTTCGATTACAGCGTTTGATAAATATAAGCGCCCTTATGCGATGCCGGCAGCTTCTTTTGTTAAAGCAACTCACAGCGGGGAGCGTAACTTTAAAAATGACCTGTATGCTTTTTCTCGTCGGCAAGCCAAACAACGGGTGGCATCTGACGGCGGTATTGCGTTCTCTTATGCGCCGGCGGCATTATCGGATTCTCCGACCGGGCTTGGCACTATGGAAGTGGAATATGGCAGCGGTTCTCATGTGACCGGATTCTATTATACGGAAAATACACTTTATAATAATGATGCTTATTTTGAAAAGGCTTTGTCCAATCCGTTTTTGGCAATGAACTCGGCATATGGCGTTTATAACCGTTATCAGCCTTCTTCTGACTGGGAGATTACGATGGGTTTTGCCACCGGTGAAAACGGGCTTTATGACGGCAGCCGGGATGATAATGATCGTGATTTTGATAATCAGGCCTATGGTTTTGATTCCGAAGCCGCGTATAAAATGACGGATGATTTGACCGTGACGGTGATGAGCGGTGTCTTGTATGAAGACAGCGCGATGCTTGGGTTGAACGGCAGCGGCGGTTTTGATGTCGGTGATTCTAGCACTTATTATGCCGGGTTGTCGATCGGTTGGTCACCGATGAAAAATCTGTTTTTGAGCGGCGCTTATTATCAGGGCTGGACCGATGCCGGCCGGCTGGCGTCCAACCTGATGCAGACCAGCCGTCTGGTCAGTGACAGTTTTGCGTTGGACGGACATTATCGCTACAACAAAACGGATGTGATCGGAATGCAGATTTCTTCGCCGCTCAGAATTTATAAGGGCAAGGCCAGTTTTGACCTGCCGGTCGGGCGTGACAACTATTCCGATGAGGTTTATCGGGAACGTTTTTCGGCCAGTTTGAAACCGGATGCGCGGGAGTATAAATTTTCGCTTTATCATGACCGCGAAATCAATGAGGATATGGATTTCAAAGCTCAGTTCGATATGCGCTTAAATCCGGATCATCAAAAAGATGCCGAAACCGATTATCGGGTTATGTTCGGTTTTAACTGGACGTTTAACTGATTGATCAAAATAAGGCGGCTTATAATAGCCGCCTTTTTCAATTGTTTTGCGCAGAATGCAGTATTTGCCGAACTTTTTGGATGCGAAATTCGCGATACAGGCTGCCGAAATGTTCGTCTTTGGGCAGTACTGCAAAGTTTGGCATATCGGTTGCTTTGATGCCTTGCAAGATGGCTACGATTTGTCGCAATCGGGCGGCATTTTGTTCAAATATCAGGTCTTCTTCTTTAGTAATTGTTCGTTTGCAGCCATGCATATCGGCGCGGCAGACCTCAATAAAGTTGTCAATATCGGCCGTTCCGGTGCGGGTGAGGTCTTCGCAAAAGTCGACCAATGTTCCGATTCTCATTTCCGGAATTTTGCAAAGTTTCATATGATAACGGCAGGACATGAGGGCAAAATCGCGATAATGGTTAGGGATTTTTAAGCGTGCGCAGATGGCTTGGATAATGTCCAGCCCGTTTTGTTCATGATGGTGATGCGACGGGAGTATTTCTGCCGGGGTAACGGTTTTGCCGATGTCATGCAGCAGCAGCCCGAAGCGGATCAAAGCATTGCCATCCATCGCTTGTTCCAAGGTCAGCAGGGTGTGGTTACCGCTGTTGGCTTCGGGGTGATAATCTGTTCGTTCGGGTGTTTGCCACAGCAGGTCGACTTCCGGCAGAATGGCTTTGAGCGCTCCGCAGGTGCGCGCGATGCGGATAAATTGAGGAAAAGCCGGGAAACGAAGCGCTTTTTCCAGTTCTTTCCAAATTCGTTCGGGAGATAAATGTGCAAGCTGCCCTTCCGCTGTCATTTTTGCGGCCAGCTCAAGCGTTTCCGGCGCCGGAGAAAAGCCTAGCTGAGCGGCAAAACGACACAGGCGGAGGATGCGCAAAGGATCTTCCTGAAAATGTTCGGCATTAATGTGGCGTAAGACATGGTTTTGGATGTCTTGCCGTCCGTTAAAGGGATCAATATATTCGTTTGTTTGCAGATCAAAAGCAATGGCATTGCAGGTAAAATCCCGTCGTTCGAGGTCTTCGCGGAGGGTTACCGAAGTGTCAAAGATAAATTCAAAATCGGTATGGCGGCATCCGGTTTTGATTTCTTTGCGCGCCAGTGCATATTCTTCTTTGCTTTCAGGATGAAGAAAAACCGGGAAATCTTTGCCGACTCGGACAAAGCCGCGGGCAAGCATCTCCTCGGGAGAGGAACCGGTAACGACATAATCGATGTCTTGCGGGTGTCTTCCCAGCAAGCGGTCACGAACGCTGCCGCCGACTTGATAGATTTTCATGCGGTTTCTCCTAGTAACAGTTTTTGCAAGTACGCATTTAAGAAAAGTTCGTTTTCTTCTGCGGAATTTTGCCGGTCGGCATTGGTTTCGGTCAGCAGCATAAATTTGTCGATTGTGTCTTCAAATATCGGCAGCCTTCCGATATTGTCTTTTTCCTGTCCGTGTTTTTTGCTTTCGATCAAATTGCTGAGGGCGATATACAGTTGTTCCCCTGTTTCCTGACGGCAGCTTTCCAGCGTGCGGAGAAAATTTTGGTCGGGAACTTGGTTATATTCTTTTACATAAAAGGCGTTCAGCAGTCCGCGGAAAGCATAGAGGTATTTTTTGCCGGTAAACGTCTGATGTTTTTCCATTTCATGACGATCATTAACCGCCATGGAACGGTAATGACGGATCAACGTGCCGCGGTCAA
>CABUAP010000180.1 GCA_902489675.1 uncultured Azospirillum sp.
GCAACTGCTTGCTCATTTTCCTTAATCAGAATCTGCTCGGCCGTATTCATATAAAGCTCAAAATTCTTAACCAACTGAGCTTGCTTATTCTTGTCTTCCTCTATATCGGCATACCAATTATTTTTTATCGATTCGGGAATCAAAAGTTTATTTAAATCCGATTTATTTTTAACAACCTCCAACACCTTACGCGCATGAAGCGTAATAACGGCATTTTTGTCATCAGGATTAGCCCCTAACACTTTCAACCCGGTATCTTTATGCAATTGCCCGGCCTTACTATGCTCTGGCTTATGCGAAACATTGATCTTTTTCAGTATCTCCACCACCTTCCGCCGAAATTCCCCGACCGAAGCAACCGAGGTTAACGGAAGCGGTGTGGCAACATGCCGCAAATTAACTTCATTTGTCATTTTCTGGATCAGTGAACGAGTAGCACAAGCGACCGTAATCGCATCCATCGCATGATGTCGATGGTCAATTCTTGGCTTTTCGCGCCATTCGGGATTTTTAATTTTATCATAACACGCCCAGCATCCATCAATTTCGGGTTTTTCCTCTCCCTCAACGATTTCCCCTGTTTCTTTTTCCAACCAATACTTAGAACATACCTGATACGGCAGAACATCCAACCCCATCAACTCATATTCTATCCCTTGCAAATTCCAGCTTCTGCGCAACTGCGAGGTCTGCTGTCCTTTAACCGGCAAAATACGGTTTCGGATAACCTCGTCGCTATCATCGCAATCGACAATCGCCCGCAAATAGCGAGCCGCCATTTTTGCCACATAGCGCGTATCGGTCAAATAACGATTTGTTTCCTCCTCATCTCCTTGCTCTTCAAATTTTTCTCTGGCTTCCGCTTCAAAACGCCAAGCCTTACCGGGGATTCTTTCACGCGCATTTTTCAATATCTCCCGCAACACCTCTGGTGATTTCGTTTTTTCCAGATAATCATAAGCAAAACTGTCACCTTTATTCAGATTATCATTCCGATTTACCAGACACAAATTATTATAAGTATCGGTACCGCCTTTTGCTTGAGGAATGATGTGCTCAATTTCAAATCCATCAAAATTCCGCTTAATGTTAACCCGCGGATCATAGGCATCTTTCCATCCCTGTTCTTTGGCCAGTTTATATTTCAAAATATTTTTTCCGTTCACAAAAATGTGATGATCAGATAAATATTTTCTAGCTTCATCATTTAAATTTTTGCCGGCTTTTTGCGTATTTTCCAATATTTTTTTCTTGTTTGTCGACAGCCCCACTTCCCGTCCCAATTCAATGTTGATTTCATAGGGACGGCCATAAATCCTGATAATTTCATTAACCACCAACCGAATTTGATTCAAAATCATATGTACTGCTGGATTCGCTATTTTTCCCCATTTTTTCTCATTATCATCTACCGTTTTGCTGTTTTTAATTACAAACGGCGGCAGTGGTTGAGTATCAGCCTGAAGAATCTCCCCGTAATATGGCAATTCAAAACATTTCCCCTGGTTTTGCCGCGCTGCTTCTTCCGCAGCCTGAAACCTTTTATCGGTTTGGGCCAGCACATCCGTAATTTCTCTATGTGTCAGCACATTGCGCTGCAACTCTTGCAAAATTCTCGTTGATGCTGTCCGGCCCAACATTCCGCGTCCTTTGGGCAGCTTGGTCAACAGATTGCCAATTTCTTTCTCATCTTCTATGGCTAAAACCGGCTTCAGATATTCTATCAAAGCATCTTCACTATACAAACGCCCGCTTCTATCATTCGGATTTTTAGGTTCCGCCAGAAAATCAATAAATTCTTCCAGCTTTTCGGCAGACAAACTCTGCAAATACTCAATTTCCGCAAACTCGGGACGAGAATACAAATAGGCCTTGATTACTCTGTCATCCGGCAACGAAATTTTTTGCTGAGCAGATAACCCCAATAACTTTTTAATTGCCGATTTACCGGCATTTTTCCCTTTCAATAAAAGTTCTTCAACAATTTTATCTCGTTCCGACAAAGTTAATTTTCTTTTTCCGGTATCATAAATAACACGAATATTATTGACTTCTTCGTAAATCCGCCGCTGTTCCGAAAGCGGATGAGCTTTCAGCAGACGATCTTCATCTCTGATATAAATACATTTACCGGTCGCATAAGGTACAGGAGGCCGTTCAAAAAACAAAATATCATAAATTTCTTTTTTCAGCCCCTCTTTTTGCATTTGCACAAAATACTGTGCCTGTATATCCCATATCCGGTTAAATTCGTCTTTAACCAAATAACGGGGCAAAGCATAATCGACAATATTACTTTTAAGCGCATATGCTTTCTGACGGATCACAGGTTTCCCTGTATTTTTATCGCTTTTCTCTTGCAGGCGTTTATAAAAAAATTCGCCAACGGTAACAGAACCGGTATCTTTCAGATGTTGAAGCATCATATCATAAGCAGATTTCTTGGCCTTCGACTGCTGCCCCTCTTCCAATACTTCTTCAACCATTTCTTCTGCAGCAGAAACAAAACCGGCGCCCCGATGTTTTGCCATATGTAAAATAATACGTCCGATATAATTGGGATTATCAAGCCTTTTATAAAGCGCGTCAAAACGCATTTTATAAGGGGATTTCGCTCGCAATCCAGCGGTTCCTTCGGGTGTTTCATTAACCCACAACCGATTTTCAAAGAGCTTTTGCGCCAGCAATTCTAATCTCAAACGGGTGCGTTTCAAATTTTTGCGCATAGATTTTTTCTGCCGCCGCTCTTCTGCCCCTTCCGAAACCGGAAAAATCCTAACACCGGCATCGACAATTTCCTGTGCATTATTTTGCTCATCCAGTTTAATGACAGCACTGCCGATAGAACCGCTGCCCAAATCCAATCCCAAACAATATTTCATAAAAATTTTCCCATTTAAGTTGCTTCATATAACAAAAAACAGCTTATAATACTATTATTGACATTTCAATCCAAATA
>CABUAP010000181.1 GCA_902489675.1 uncultured Azospirillum sp.
TGGACAGGCGGTCGGTTTTGTCCAGTTCCACATTCAGTATCGCTTTGACTAGTCGTTCGTAGCTGATACTTTCGCCAAAACCGCAGACCATTGCCGCGATTTGGGTGTCAAAAAGCGGCTGCGGGATAATGCCTGATAATTCAAAAATGATTTCCACGTCCTGTCGGCAAGAATGGAAGACCTTAGTGACATCAGGGTTTTTCATCAAAGCAAAAAAACTTTGCAGTTCTATTTCTGCGGCCAGCGGATCAATAATGGCTGTTTCTTCTTCGGAAGCAACCTGAATCAGGCATAATAAAGGAAAGTATGTTTTTTCACGGATAAATTCCAGATCTACGGTAATAAATGAGTGTTTGGCAAGCCGTTGGCACAGCTGTTCGAGGTCGCGGGTATTGTCGATTGTCTGCATAATTTTATTCCATTATTGATTTTAAATTAGAACATAGCAATACATGATTAATATTGTTTTAATAAATAATTTTGTTTTTTTATTGATTTTGTTTCGTTTTGGCCTAATATAGGCCGCAAGCTAATCAAAATTTGAGGTTTTTTCAGATGAATGAATATCGTAATTTTACCTGCGGGCAGCTGCGTGCGGCAGATGCCGGCAAAAGAGTCAAACTGGCGGGCTGGGTGCATCGCAAACGTAATTTGGGCAATTTGTGCTTTGTCGATCTGCGTGATCATTACGGCATTACCCAATGCGTGTTTGACAGCGCTTCGCCGTTGTTTGAGCAGATGCAGGGAATCCGCGTTGAATCGGTCATCGGCATTGACGGTGAGGCCGTAATCCGCGAAAGTATCAATAAAAATATCCCGACCGGCGAAGTAGAAATTAAGGTTGACGGGCTGAAAGTTTATTCCGAAGCCGAAATGCTGCCGTTTCAGGTTGCAATCGAAGATGACGCGCCGGAAGAAATTCGTCTGAAATATCGTTTCCTTGATTTGCGCAAGGAGCGTATTCATAAAAACATTTTGCTGCGTTCGGCAGTGATTGAGCGTTCTCGCCAGTTGATGCGCGAACAGGGTTTTACCGAATATCAGACACCGATTTTGACCGCCTCTTCGCCTGAAGGCGCGCGCGACTTTTTGGTTCCCTCAAGGCTTAATCCGGGCAAGTTTTATGCTTTGCCGCAAGCCCCGCAGCAGTTTAAGCAGCTGTTGATGGTATCCGGTTTTGATAAATATTTTCAGATTGCACCGTGTTTCCGTGATGAGGATCCGCGCGCGGACCGTTCGCCGGGCGAGTTCTATCAGATGGATATGGAGATGAGCTTTGCTACTCAGGACGATGTGTTTGCCGTGATTGAACATACGCTGGGAACGATTTTTAACGAATTTGCCAATGGTAAAAAAGTTGATCAAGCACCTTTTACCCGTATTCCGTTCCGTGAAGCGATGATGAAATACGGTTCCGACAAGCCGGATTTGCGCAATCCGTTGGTGTTGCAAAATGTAACCGGCTTTTTCGGTAACAGCGGCTTTGGCGTTTATGATAATCTGGTCAAAGAAGGCAAGACAGTTAAGGCAATGGCTGTTGCCGGCATTGCCGACAAGCCGCGATCTTTCTTTGATAAGCTGGATGCTTATGCCAAAGAGGAAGGTATGGGCGGGATTGCCTATGTGGCTTTGGCTGCTGCCGGTGCTAAAGGAATTGCCCGTTTCTTTGGTGAAGAAAAAATGAATGAATTGAAAGAAACGCTCGGTCTGAAAGATGGGGACGCCGCTTTGTTTATGATCGGTTCCGGCGTTAAGTTTGATAAGTTCAGCGGCCGTCTGCGCAATAAGGTGGCGGAAGAATTGGGGTTGGTTGATGAAAAGGCGTTTAAAATGTGCTGGATTGTCGATTTTCCGTTTTATGAAGAAAATGAAGAAACCGGCGCAGTTGAGTTCTCACATAATCCGTTCTCGATGCCGCAAGGCGGGATGGATGCGCTGCTTAACAAAAACCCGCTTGATATCCTTGCATATCAGTACGATTTTGTTTGCAACGGGGTTGAGTTGTTGTCTGGAGCAGTGCGCAACCATGAACCGGAAATTATGTATAAGGCTTTTGAAATTGCCGGTTATGATAACAGTGTGGTCGACAATAAATTCGGCGGTATGATCAGCGCTTTTAAGTTTGGAGCGCCGCCGCACGCAGGTTCGGCTTACGGCATGGATCGTCTGGTTATGCTGCTTTTGGATGAGCCGATTATTCGGGATGTGATTTTGTTCCCGTTGAACGGAAAGGCACAGGATCTGATGATGCAGGCGCCGAACTTTGTTACCGAACAACAAATGAAGGATCTGCACATCAAAACAGATTTGGAAGAAAAAAAATAATTTTTCTGATGAGCAAATCATAAAAAGGAGCGGCAGTTGTCGCTCCTTTTTATGGTTCAAACGTCTATATTTCCAGCCCAGCCCTTAGGTTTGAGAAGCCGTTGGGCAGGGCGTTTGCGGTTCGGAACAATTAATGCCACTTGTCTTAACTTGTGAAAGTTTATTAAAACCAATAGAAAAAGAGTATTATATTGTCTTCTTTGTAATTATTTTACCGATTGCAGCATATTATAAAAGTTTGATAAATCGGGGGTAGTATCCATGGTGTGGCGGATGTCTTCATGGTTATCGAGCCATAGCAGCATTTTTTCTGCAAGCAAAACTTTGTTTTCGCCGATGGCGCGCCGCTGGTGATCTGTGATATGAACATGAATAAATAAACAGAATTGCCGTTGCAAAGAGGGGAATAATTTTTTCTCTTGTAAATAGTTATAAACCATATCCACGGCTTTCAGAATATCAAGGAGCTTCAGATCGGCAGCGGAAAGGTGCATAATTGAACTGTTGTTATCACGACGGTAATAGTAAAGCGCTTGATTTAACAGGCATATTTGAGTGGCCGAGGTTATGGTTTTTACATGAAAAATAACATCT
>CABUAP010000182.1 GCA_902489675.1 uncultured Azospirillum sp.
AAATAAAAGTGGTTACTTATTTCAGCGGATAAATGTTTAAGGAGATTTTTATGAAAATAAGAAAAAATGCTTTAACGCTGGTTTTGGCAGCAAGCGGCTGTTTGATTGGAGAAGCTGTGTCGGCTGTTGAACTTCCGCAGCAAATGTTGCCCAAATATGATGTGTCTGCGAATATAAATCGTGCTATGTTTAATCAGAAACAAACTGTATTTAAGATTTCTCAAAATACGGTGACGGAATCTGCAGGAACTTGGGATAAGACCAAAGATGTGAGCAATGATACTTGGAAAGCAACCAAGGACGGTACGGCCAAAGCAGGAGATGCTGTTGCCGAAAAGTCGGGAGATGCTTGGGAGGCGACTAAAGAAGGAACCGCCAAAGCTTGGGATAAGACCAAAGATGTGAGCAGCGATGCTTGGGAAGCAACCAAGGACGGTACGGCCAAAGCGGGAGATACTGTTGCCGAAAAGTCGGGAGATGCTTGGGAGGCGACTAAAGAAGGCACCGCCAAAGCTTGGGACAAGACGAAAGAAGCTCTTTCCGGAGACTAGTTTTATCGGATTTTAGAGTAGAAAAAAGCTCCGTTGTCGCGGAGCTTTTTTTGATTACTTTAATTTAATCTGGGTGGTGGTGCAGCTGTCGTTGGAAACCGTGCCCATAAAGGCATTCATATGTACCTGACATTTTTCGATTGTCAGACCGCTGTTGCCGTCTGAAGAAATATTGGTAACAAAAGGGCCGGCGCTGGTGCAGGCTGCCAGCAAGGCAACCAGTGCAATAGTTAGAATTTTTTTCATTTTAACCTCTTAAATATAGTTTACAAAGGTATTATAAAAAAAGATTTTAAAACATAAACAATTAAATTGTGTTTTTCACTGTTTTTTGTTTGGTTGTGTCGCATGACATTGTCCGGATGTGTGATAAATTATATGGGTTGTCAAAATTTGCTCTTTATCCGATATTGTTAAATTTGCTGTTGCGTAATCTTAAATTTATGTTAGCCTTAAAAATAAGATGAATATCGTTTATTTTTTGACGGAGTTTTTATGGCTGATTTTACGGTAGTTGAGTTGTTGCTGCTGCAATTGTTTTTGATTTTTTTAAATGCGGTGTTTGCTTGTGCGGAGATCGCCGTGATCTCGGTTAACGAGAATAAATTGAAAAAACTTTCCGAGGACGGAAATCGGAAAGCAAGGCGTTTGTTGTCTTTGACCGAACAGCCGGCAAAGTTTTTGGCGACTATTCAGGTCGGGATCACGTTAGCCGGTTTTTTGGGCAGCGCGTTTGCGGCGGATAACTTTTCGGATCGGATTGTTGATTGGCTGGTTGCGGCGGGTGTGTCTATTTCGCCGGCAAAACTGGATGTGATCGCGGTTATCGGGATTACATTGGTCTTATCGTATGTGACGCTGATTTTGGGAGAACTGGTTCCTAAGCGAATTGCCATGCAGAATGCAGAAAAAATAGGTTTGGCCATGTCGGGGTTGATTTATGCCGTGGCCAAGATTTTTGCGCCGCTGGTTTGGTTTTTGACTGTTTCGACCAACTTTGTACTAAAAATGCTGGGGATTAACCCGAAAGATCAGGAAGAACGGGTGACGGAAGAAGAAATCAGAATCATGATTGATGCCGGCAGTGAGAGCGGGGTTATTGATGATATTGAGAAAAAACTGATTCATAATGTGTTTGAATTTGATGATAAATTGGCCGAAGAGGTGATGACGCACCGTACCGAAGTGGCATTTCTTAATGCCGATGATACGCTTGAAAAATGGGAGCAGGAAATGATTGATACGCGTTATTCCGTTTATCCCGTTTTTCGCGGCAGCAGCGATAATGTGATCGGTTCGCTCCGGCTTAAAGATTATTTTAAGTTTAAAAAATTAGGCAAAGCGGAAATTTTGAAACAGGCATTGACACCGGTACAATTTATTCCGGAAACTTTGCATGTTGATGATTTGTTTAAAAGTATGCAAAAAAGCCGTAATCACTTTGCCGTGGTTGTGGATGAATATGGCGGAGTGGACGGAATTGTGACCATGAGCGATTTGTTGGAAGAATTGGTAGGGGATTTGGAAGATGACATGACTGCGCCGCCGAGCTGCCCCGATATTGAAAAAGCAGGACGTCAGGTGTGGCGGATCAGAGGAACGGCTTCGGTCGAGGAGGTAAGCCGTTGTCTGGGAGTGGTATTGCCTGCCGATGAGTGTGATACGTTCGGCGGTTTTGTTTTGTCGTTGATGGGCAGTATCCCCGAAAATAAAACCAATATTAAATTGGAATATGAAAATTTAAGAATTAAGGTTATTGGTGCAAAAGGACACCGGATTGAGGATACTTTAGTGCAAGTGGTGAGTAAAGGAGCAGAAAAAACGGATAAAAATATGCAATAAGTTCTTGCCAAAAATTTTGTCATATGTTATATGTGTGTTTTACAGTTTATTATTTTACTAACAATTAAAAACAATCAAAATGGCAACAAAAACGTTCACCATTACAGATGCTGATGTGTCTAAAACTTTTGAGTTTCTCATTAAAAAGGGCGAGCCGCTGAGCTTTTCAAACCGAACGATCGACACCAATTTTAACGGCGTAAGGCAAAAGTGTGTCAAAGGGATTTGGAAAACGCCGAGCGAAATTCTGGAAATCGTCAGCAAAATCAAAGGAAACTGGCGAGCTGTCAACAAAAACGGCGACCGGCATTTCGTCCCTGAAAAACCGGGAAAAGGCGAAGTGTTGGTGGTTCTCAAGTTTGAGGACAAAGGCAACATCGGTTAGTGAATCGATGTATATGAACAAAAAAGGAGTACGGGATCAGACCGTATCTCCTTTTTTTATGCTTCAACCATCTGTGTCAACAAGTGGATATAGATATTCCAGCCCCGTTGTCATGCTTGCGCGGTCTTTGGGGGTGAATG
>CABUAP010000183.1 GCA_902489675.1 uncultured Azospirillum sp.
TTGTGGTCAAAGGACAGACCCGAGCCGCTTTCGAGAACAAAATCTCGGTTACTCTATTTAACCGCTTCAATCACGTGATTGATGAAGTGGAAGTCGAAAGTTTCGATTTCGGGCAGCCGGAAGTAGATATCCGTTTTCGCGCATCCGACAGTCGTAAGGAACAAGATTATGTAACCGTTGTTGATTCGGTTCTGGTTTACAGTCTGAAATATAAGAACGGTTTTGTTTTGGAATATGAATTGATGTATGAAGTTCCGACTTACGATGACGGTGTTACGAAAAAAGAAATGCCTTATATCCGTTATGGTGCCGTTGTTGATAACGGTATGATGGTAACCGGCATGGATAATTTGACGGAAAACGGTCAAGTCTGGTTCAGAAAGCTTGTTCGCCATTCCATTTCCGTAGTTTTTAACGACAAAAGTTATACAATTGAAGCTTCTGTTGTTGCCAAATCACCTGAAAAGGCCGCGGATGTTCTGCTGGAAAGCAAAAAAGTAAATGAAGGTTGGGAGCTGGTATCTGTTGATGTTGCAGAGGCTTCCGGAATTTATAAAAGCTGGATAGAAGTAGAACAAACCTGGTCGGAAAGCGGAACTAAGCTCTTGAAAAAAGAAGTGTTGTTAAAGCATTACGTGCTTTTTCCACAGGAGATTTTCCGGTTTAAATCCAAAGAAAAATACGCCGTTTTGGATGATATTTCCTTGGAAATTTCGACCGATCCCCAAATTCGAGAAGAAGGAACGGCGGTTGACGGCGTTGCCGTAGATGTCTACAAGGAAGACCAGCGAGTGGAAATGTGGAAAAACAGTGATAAAGATCTTGCTTTTACTACATTGACGACCGCTGTATCTGAGCGAGCACGTTATGTTGATGACAAGCTGACCTGCGATTTCCCGGTACCGGTATATTCGGATTTTACGGCTTCTTGCCGTTTGATAAACGGTTGGCAGGCAGCAACGGATGATGACGGTGTGGCTTGCTGGCAAGCGGAATATCGTTTTGCTTTTGCCATTAAGTACGATGACAACGCTTATGCTTCCGAACTTCCCTGGTGGCTGATTCACTATGAGCGAGAATAAGCGCAAGTCCTGACTGAAAAAGCATCATTCTTAAAGGAATGATGCTTTTTTTTGTGTCTACAATCGTCATGAAATGCGTTTAAGCTATTTTTCCTCATCGTCATGAGAGCGGGAGACCAATTCTTCCAAAGCTTCAATCTCCTGATCGTCAATTTCTTCCGCTTCGACCCGGTATGATTCGTTAAACCAATTGCCAAGGTCAATATCGGCACAGCGTTTGGAGCAAAACGGGCGATATTTTCCTGCCGGAGCAACTTTTCCGCAAATCGGACAGCGGCAGGTTTTTAAGATTTCTCCCATTTTAGGCTCCTTTTTCCACCCGTCCGGTCCCGTTGCAACTGCGACATTCTTCCGTCATCAGTTCGGAGAGCGACGGCCGCCGGCGGACGCGGATGATTTCTACCAGACCGGCGCGGCTCAAGCCCGCAACGTGACTTTTCATACTGTCTTTGGCCAGTTCCTGTTGTAAAATTTCCAACAAGGGTTTGATGTATTTATATTCGGAATGACCGGCAAAGTCGATGACGATTTTTCCCGCCAGATTGCGCAAACGGATTTGGTGAACAATTTCATAGGCCGCTTCTTCGTTGATTCTGTTCAACGCGCCGCCGCCGGCATCCCGGCCACTGTCGACATCAATTGCCGTACAAGCGCGGGTTTCTTCAATGCTTATCCTGCCGCCGCCCTTGAGTGTTGTTTCTTTTTCCAAAGCTTGGGCAATAACTTCGTCAATCCCGTATTGTTCAAAGGGATTTTGACAAATTTCGATTTCTAAGTTGTCGCCGTAAAGCGCCTTAACTTCGTTTTCAATATTGCGGCTGTTTGTGATCAGTTTTTTGACTTCTCCTGCATGACGAGCCAAATATTCAAACAAAGAATCCGGTTTGGCATAAAGCAAAGCCGGTGCTTGCTCGCTGCGCGCTTTCATACGGATATGTTCGAAAGTGTTGCGCAGATCGTTCATTTCTTTGGCCACGTCGGCAAAATCAACATCGACGGAAGCGGTTCTTAGAACCCAGCCTTCCTGACCGGTCATGTTCTCTTTGACTTTTTCCATATATTCGGCCATTTTGTGCTTATCTTCGATTTTGGCGGAAGCTTCGACCCGCAGCCGATACGGACAATACACCAGATAGCTGCCGACCAGTTGTACCGAACGCACCAATCTTGCGTGTTTTTCTGCCCGTTTTTCCTGAGAAACCTGAACCACAATGCTCTGGCCTTCGGTCAGTTTGGCGTCGTTCAGACCGTTTTCTTCGGCATTGAGAAAACCTTCCGTTCCGTCACCGAGGTTTACGAAAAAGCCTTCCCGGCCGCCGGCCAGCTCTACTTTTTTGTTGATTTTTCCTAAATATACATTGCCGCTGATTGCTTGGCTGCCGGTAATGATTTCTAATTCGGCCGGGCGTCCGTTTTCTAATAAAGCAATGCCGGTAACAGCCGAATTTTTATCGTAAATGATTGTATCCGTGGTCATCTGATTCCTGCTCCATTCAATAAATTTTGTGTTTCATACAGCGGCAGTCCGACAATGCCGGAATAAGAGCCGATAATTTTGCGGACAAATCCGGCGAAACATCCTTCGATTTTGTATCCGCTGCAGCCTTTCCATTCTCCGGTAGCGACATAAGTGCGGATTTCCTCTTCCGAGAGGCGTTTGGTAATCACTCTCGTGTCTGACAGGCGCAAACTTTCCCTGCCGTTTTTATCAATCAGGCAGACGGCGGAAATGACGTGGCTCGCACGCCCGGAAACCAGACGCATAACCTCTGTTTGTTCTTCTTCGATGCCGGCTTTGACATTGGTAAGTACGTCGTCCAACGGAATCCCG
>CABUAP010000184.1 GCA_902489675.1 uncultured Azospirillum sp.
ATGTTATCAAAGAAGCGGAGAAGGCGGATATCACCAATGGGGCAACTCATTATTGTACCCGTGAGGTATTGTCGCGGACAAAATGGGCGTCCGGCAAAGGACCATGTTTTGAATGCGGCAATCATTTGTTTTTTAGGGATATAGACTGATGAAAGATAAGGAACATCAAAATTGCCGCTATCGGTTTTGGCGCTGGTTGATTTGTCTGGCCTTAAAAAACAGGCGGATTTACTGGCTGCTGTGGGGAATATTGGCTGTATTGGCTATATGTGCCTGGCGGTTTGGGTTGTCCGGGCTTTTGTTATTGTAATTTGTTTTTTTAGTATGGAGGTTAAAATGTGGATTGTGAAAATTTTATTGTTGGCGATGGGGGCATTCCTCAACCGGGTGCGCGGCGGGCTGTTTGATTTTAGCGGAAATAAGTTATTGTTTCCGCTTTTTTTATCATTTGTCGGTACCACGCCCGGCGCTATGTTATGCATTTTTATTGCAGCTTATGTCGGTCAGCAGTTTGGCTGGGGAACCTATATCGGCGCTTTATACGGCAGCCGGCCCGAGCAAGCGGAAGTGCCGCAGATTGATGAGATTGTCAATTCGGTAAAAATTACTCTAAAAGGAAAAACGACTTATCTTTCGGAATATCCGCGGGTGTGGGGTTTTGTTGCTCTTTTGTTGCGCGGGTTGATGTGGAGTTTTTTGATCGGGCTGGCCGTACAAAATGTTCGGATCATGCTATGCGGCGTATTAATGCCATTTTGTTATGCTTTGACCGGTATGGCGGACAGTTTTATTGTCAAAAAGGGAGGCAAAACAGCTTGGAATTTGGGCGAATGGCTGTGGGGAGCGGTATTGACCGCATTTGTGTTATGGTAAACAGGTTGGTGCGTTGGGCAGCGACCATAATTATGGCCGCTGCCCTTTGTTTTGCTTTTTATGAGATTGGACAGGAGAATGGCCGTCGCGAAGCAAAAATAAAAATTGTAGAGAAAAAAATAGAGGTGATTCGATATGTTGAAAAGAAAAAGGCTGAAATTCATGCTAAGCCTAATGCTGGCCGCGATGATTTGCTTAAACTCATGCGCGCCGGTCGATTATAGTTCGAGTTGTCCGGTTTATCCGACAGCCGGCGAAAAGGTGGCAGCCGAACTGGAAAACGCCAGTTATTCGGAATTTCCGAACACCTGGGAATGGATCGGGCGGATTGACAAATTGCGGCAGGAATTGGAGATGTGCGGAAAATGAAGATTTGGATATACCGGCCGGATCTGGCCAACCGTGTTGATCCGGTATGTTTGTTTAATCACCGTGGGCAAAATTATTACGATTGGAAGCGCGATGAAGAAACTTTGTATCGGGCAAAGGTTGAAAAAATACGAGAGAAGCAGAATAACCCACAGGACTATCAGGTTCATGATTATTGGCGATAAGGGAGTAGATAAAATTATGCTGCCAGATTTTGACGAATTAAAGCGAGTTGCTCTTTCAATGCGGTGATTTCTGAACGATGTTCTAAAAATACTTGTAAATCAATGACATTTTTTCGAACATTGTACGAATTGGGCAGCCAAACACCAAAAAAACACCCTTTGAGGGTGTTTTTTTGGTGTTTGATGTTATGCTCCTTGGATTTGAACCACGAAGAAAGTGGTTCGACTACAAGCGAAAGGCGGGCGTTAGCCAGCCGGTGCGCAAAGCGTAAGAGCGCAGTGGAATGAGCCTTTGCACAGCAAAGGTCGAGGACAATCCATGTGGGGCAGCCAATTTGTACAGGCTTGTGATTTTTGATCACAAGCCTTTGTTTTGATGCTTTAGCATTCTCCCCCCATTTTAATGGGGGTTGAATGCTCACGACGACGATGTTATAAAGAATTATGGAAGTTGTACAAAGTCAACATAGTGTTTACCGTTTGATTTATCATGTCGTATGGGTATGTAAATATCGTCGTCGTGTCCTAAAACCTGGCGTCGTGGATTATATCAAGAAATTGTTACCGAAGCTACTGAGAAGTGTCCCCGGGTGTGAGATAGAGAAGATTGGCTTTGATAAAGACCATGTTCATTTTGTAATGACAATACCACCAAGATATGCAATAGCCGATGTTATGGCACAACTGAAAAGCCAATCTTCATCGCAAATAAGAGCCAAGTTTACTTGGCTCAGCAAAGTATATTTTAAGGAAAATGTATTTTGGTCGCGGGGATACTTCGTAAGTAGCGTTGGCTTAGATGAAGAAAAAATTAAACATTATGTAGAATTTCAGGGACGCCAGGATTTAGGTCAGCTCCGTTTGGAGCTGTAACGAAAAGGCACCTGTTGGTGCCTTTTCTATAGAACCCCCAGTTTACTGGGGGATATCTATTTGCTTGGTAATTTGTGGTTCGAATTGATGTGTTTTGACTGGTTTCGGAATCGCCCGTTTTTCCGCTGTAACCGTTGCTGGGCAACGGTTCGGAGTGATTTCCTCCTGAGTTCGAATTCATCTCCATTTCTGAGAAAGGGAAATTTAATTTGTAATAAATCGTTCCTTCTTTTATTTGCAGGCTCTCAAAAATAAAGCGCATCAAGAGTCGTTTTTGGTTGATGTCTTTACTCCTGTGAAAAAGCTCTTTTGAGGCGGAAGCTATTTCAAACAAGCCGATTAACGTTTCATTAAAATCATCATCTGCTTTGCCGTGAGCTTTAAGCTTGTCTTTGCTCCGTTCAATATTAAGCTGAAGTTCGGCCTTTTTATCTTCGTACTGCTCTTTTGAAAGCTCTCCGTCAAGCCGCATATTAAGAAGCATGTCAAGCCTCTGCTGTGCTCTAGTAATTTCTGCGTTTAGCCGGCCGATTTCTCGGTTGCAAAACTCAATTTCCGCGCCGCAGCTATTTGACAGTATTAAAACATCTCGCAGCTTTCCGATCAAAGC
>CABUAP010000185.1 GCA_902489675.1 uncultured Azospirillum sp.
GATTAATTTTATTTTGCTCGAATAAAGCTCCGGTAAATTTGGCGGATTACGGAGGTTAATATGTCAATATCATTGTCTAAATCTTTAAAAACGGAGATATATCGAAAAGCCATTCATCTCAGTTCTTTGTGGATGCCTATATTTATTTTGCGGGCCGGACAGCGGGCGGGGATGGTTTTGTTTGCCGGTTTGCTGGTTATTGATTTGTTATTTGAATATGCGGCTTATCGTCGGATTCCATTAGTCGGAAGTTTTTTTAGAAAGTTGTTTTTGAAGACACTGCGCGGTAAAGAAATTTGCCGGACGGCTTTTGTGCCGAGTGGGTCGGTTTATGTTTTGGCAGCGGCACTTTTTGTTTCGGTTTGTTATACGCCGCGCGCAGCGGCAGCAGCTATGAGCGTGATGTTGATTGCAGATTCCGGAGCAGCGTTGGTTGGAAAATTGTTCGGAACGTTTCGTTTTTATAACGAGAAGTCGGCGGAAGGAACATTAACATTTTTTGTTTGTGCAGTTTGTGTTATGAATTTATTTTTTCCGGATGGTTTTTTAGTGCTTATATATATGACGGCAATTTTGGCTGCGGCTGCCGAGTTTTTTGAAAAAGAAATCGGAATCGATGATAACTTATCTATACCGTTGATTTGCGGTTTTGTTCTTAATTTGATTTACTGATAGGTTGTTCTTATGTTTAAAACTAAATTTCGTGTAAATTCTTTACTTTTTATCGCCCTTATCAGTGCGTATTTTTCTTTTATGCTGAATATAAAATTTTGGCAGTTTGCGTTTGAAAAAATCGAAATCGACAGTTGGTCGGTTGCGGTTTTTGCTCTGACCCTGCCGTTTTTTATTTTTATTCCGCTGTTTTGGTTTTTCAGTCTGATTGTGGTGCCGCGTATTGGCAAGCCGTTGGTGATGGTTCTTTTGGTTCTTTCCGCGGCATCGGACTATGCCTTGCAGAATTTGGGGATTGTTATCAACTCTGATATGATCCGTAATTTTGTGGAAACCAATGTGCGCGAAGCGTTTGATTTGGTGACTCTCCATGCTGTATTTTATGTGCTGTTGGTCGGCGTGCTGCCGGCGATTTTGGTTTATCGAACCGATATTTGTTATTTGCCGGCGGCAAAAGAGCTGAAACAACGGTTGGTTTGTTTTGTTGCCGGAGTGCTTGCAATTGGGCTGATTGCTTCTGTTTCGTACAAGGAATATGTTTCTTTCGGGAGAAATAACAGCCGGGTGAGATATTATGTCAACACCTTTAATTATATCTATGCCGTTGGTCGTTATTATAAGCGGAGTTTGGATGCCGGTCGGGCGTTTGTTATTTTGGATAAGGCGCCGCGGTTTGTGCCGGACAGTGAACGCAAGCCGAGAGTTTTGGTTTTGATTGTCGGAGAAACGGCGCGGGCGCAGAATTTTTCGTTGTATGGATATGAACGTGAAACTAATCCGCTGCTGGCCGCAAATCGTGAAATCGTTGTATTTAATGATGTCAGCTCATGCGGCACCGCAACGGCTGTTTCGCTGCCGTGTATGTTTTCTCACATGAAGAAAAAGCAGTTTGACGTAACGGATGCCCAATATACGCAAAATCTGCTGGATATTATTAAAGCGGCCGGATATGACGTTGTTTGGAAAGACAATGATGATGGTTGTAAAAAAGTGTGCAAGCGGGTTGAAACGATTGATGCCAGGATCGGCAATAAACAGCCCTATTGTTTCGGCACTTATTGCTATGATGATATTTTGCTTGACGGGCTGGATGAACGGTTGGCATCAATTAAGAACAATACGGTGATTGTACTGCATACAATGGGCAGCCACGGTCCGACTTATTTTAAGCGTTATCCGGAAAAATTTAAACGCTTTGTGCCGGCCTGTGATACGGCGGATTTGCAAAACTGTACCCGGGAGCAGATTGTCAACACTTATGATAACACAATTGTCTATACGGATTATATTATTGATTCCGTGATTAAGATACTGAAACGTCATCAGGAGCTGCAAAGCGGAATGCTTTATGTTTCTGACCACGGAGAATCTTTGGGGGAAAATAATATTTATCTGCACGGGCTTCCTTATGCCATTGCGCCGGCAGAGCAAAAACAGGTACCCATGATTTTGTGGCTGTCGCAGAAACTTTCGCAGGCGTTGAAAATAAATGAACGCTGTTTACGGGAGAATGCCGGTGCCGTATCGTGGTCGCATGATAATTATTTTCATTCGGTTCTGCGTTTGCTTTCGATACAAACGACAGCTTATGATCAAGGGCTGGATATGTTTGCCGGGTGTGAGAAAGTGAGATAAAAATATTGCCGCCGGTTGAGGAGGGCCGGCGGCAGCGGTTGAGCTTGGAGAGCCTCAGGCAGCCTGATAAACTTTTTGTTTTTCTTCTATGATTTTTTTATCAGTCATGGCTTGTTCCAGACTGCCGAGTTTGACGGCTTCGGTATAGAGATTGATTTTATAGTTAATCTTTTCCATATGTTTGCGCAGCAGCTGCATTTGTTGTTCAAGGTTTTGCTTTTGTTGTTTAAACATTTCGAGGCGTTCGGGAAGCGTGCTGTCGCCTTCGCGGTACCAGTCAATATATTGTTTGATTCCTTTGAGAGGCATACCGACTCCTTTCAGGCATTCGATCATCTCCAGCCAGCCGATATCGCTGTCTGCAAAGACTCGAAGACCCGAGCTGTTTTTGCTGACAAAAGGCAGCAGGCCTTCTTTTTCGTAATAACGCAGTGTGTGGGTTGAAAGGCCGGTTTTTGTTGCGACCTGACCGATGAAATATCTCATTTTTTTCTCCTTTGAGATCAGGTTAAGCATGAAAGGAAGAGAATGTCAATAATTGTTTGAGGTTAGAGCTAACTCTAGCATTGTGTTGA
>CABUAP010000186.1 GCA_902489675.1 uncultured Azospirillum sp.
ATAATGACGTCCCGCATGATTGAGCGGGTGTCAACGGAAGAATAAAAATGCGGTGCGGTAGAGATTTTCAGCATAGTCGTGTCTTGTCCTATTTCTTTTTGCGAATTTCATATTTGGCCAGTTTGCAGTAATCGGTCAGCGGGATCCGGGCGGGGCAGATATATGAACAGCTGCCACATTCAATACAGTCGAGAACATGGATCTTTTTTGCTTCCTGATATTCTCCCCGGCGGACGAAACCGGTAATGGCGAAAGGTTCCAGCCCTTGGGGACAGACTTCCGTACAGCGTCCGCAGCGGATGCAGGCCGTTTGCTCCGGATCCAGGACAGATCCTTCCTTTAAGAGCAAAATACCCGAAGTGGTTTTGGTTACCGGCGCCGATAAATTGGTGGCGGCCACGCCCATCAACGGGCCGCCGAAGATAATTTTGCCCGGCGTTTCCAGCGGATGAGCTTTTTCAATCAGGTAGGAAGCGGGGGTGCCGATGCGCACACGGTAATTGCCGGGACTTTGCAGGTCGTCGCCGCTGACGGTCACAATCCGCTCAAACAGAGGTTTGTGTTTTTGTACGGCCTCATAAACAGCATGAACGGTGCTGACATTTTGCACCAAGCAGTTAACATCGATCGGCAGACAGCCGGGCGGAACTTCCCGTCCGGTTACGGCCGCGATCAACTGCCGTTCCGCGCCCTGCGGATATTTGGTTTTGCAAACGACTACATTAACGCCGACGTAGCGACGGGTAAGTCTTTGCATAACCTCTATTGCACCGGTTTTGTTTTCATCTATGGCAATAACGGCTTTTTGAATACCGAGCGCTCGGTTTAAGATTTTGGCACCGATAATGATTTGTTCCGCTCTTTCCTGCATCAAGCGGTCATCTGCGGTGAGGTAAGGTTCGCACTCAATGCCGTTTAGGATAATGCAGTCGATTTTTTTACCCGCCGGCAAAGTAACTTTGATCGGGGTCGGATAACCGGCGCCGCCCATGCCGACGATACCGGCTTTTTTAATCATTTCAACGATTTCCTCGCGAGTGGCGGTGATTTCGGTTATCAGTTCCGGAGAGCGGTCGATTGATTCTTCCCATTCGTCGCCTTCGGTTTTGACGGTGATCATTTTTTCCAGATAACCGACTTCGCCGATCACTTCTTCCACTTTGATCACTTCTCCGGAAACCGAGGCGTGCACATTGGCGGAAATAATGCCGTCCGCATCGGCAATCAGGGTGCCGGCTTTAACACGGTCACCTTTTTTGACCAAAATTTTGGCCGGTGCGCCGATGTGCTGTTTGACCGGGATATAGGCAATTTCGGGGATCCCGGCATCTTCTATCGGCAGATAGGAAGTGATTTTGTGTTTGTCGGGATGGATGCCGCCAACGGAAAAGGTCTTAATTTTGTTCATTTTTTTCTCCTTTGGCGCCGGTATAGATAATGGCGCCGGTGGGACAATTCGCGGCCAGTTCCGCCCCATAAGTTTTTGCCGAAACAGCCGGCGGTATGCGGGAAAGATTTTCTTCAACCGTGACTTCGGGGCAGATTTTGGTGCATTTCATACAGGCAATGCAGGCCGCTTTGCAGTTTTTGCGGGCGATTGCTCCTTTTTGCTTGTTGCTGCAGGCCACATAAACCATCACGCCGTTTTTGCCGCGGGGGCGGATTTCGTATAATCCGCGCGGGCAAATGCGCACGCAGGCGCCGCAGGAAGTACATTT
Source organism: uncultured Azospirillum sp. (assembly GCA_902489675.1). Lineage (GTDB taxonomy): Bacteria > Pseudomonadota > Alphaproteobacteria > RF32 > CAG-239 > JAFUYI01. The sequence goes on from CABUAP010000186.1 coordinate 1,719, forward strand.
GTCCGGATTGACTTTGGGCAGACCGGATTGTTCGTCCATCTCGATTGCGCCGAAAGGACAGTTGCGGACACAGTCGCCGAGCCTGAGGCAGCCGTTCGGGCAGCCGGTTTTGCCGACAAAAGCGCGATTGGCCAGCCGGCAGCTTTGCAGGCCGATATATTCCACTTTGTCCGGTGCGTTTTCGCAGGTGCCGTTACAATGCAGGACGGCTGTTGTCGGTTCGTGTTCGGGCGTAGAATAGCCGAGCCGTTTGGCAATTTCGTTCATGACTTTGCTGCCGCCGACCGGGCAGTAAAGATGGGCAAAAGTTTCCGCATCGGCGTTAACGCAGGCATTGGCAAAATCCTGACAGCCGGCTTTTCCGCAGGCGCCGCAATTGGCCTGCGGCAGCAGAGCTGCTATTTTTTCTGCCAACGGGTTGCCGGTAACTTTGAATTTTTGCGCGGCAAAATAAAGGATGACCGCGGCGGCCAGAGCAATCAGGGAAAGTACGATAATGTTGGTCGTAATAAGTTCGCTCATAAACAAATCTCTTAAAAATTAACTGATAGCTTATACATAGCATAAATTCGGGGGAAGCAAAATCTTTTTTTGCATTTATTGCAGTTTAATTTTAATTTTTGTCCCGATGCGGCGGCGCAAGAAAAACAACAACAGGTAATAAAGTGCCGGCAAAGCCAGCGCGCAAAAAGCAGCGGTGTCTTCTGCCGCACCGGCGGCCAGCGGAACAAACAGGCCGGCAAGAGTTAGGGCCAAGGGCAGGGCATAAGCGGTCAAAACGGCAAAAACTGCGCTTTTTTCCGAAACTGTCAGAAAAACTTTTTGGCCGATATGATAAGCCGACGGATTTTTGACCTTGACTTCGGTTGAAATTTTTGCACAGGCGCCGGTATGGCAAATGCTTCTAGCTGCACAGGCGCTGCAGGCTTCCTCCCGCTCAAAAGTTACCGTTACCGTTTGATTGTTGACGGCGGTAATGATGGCTGAGCGGGTTTGAGTTTCCATTTTATTTTACTCCCGTAATTATTTTCGCCCCGTCGGTCAGGATCGGGTAGATGTCGCCGTTTTCTCCGCGGATGAAGAAAATCGCATCCAATCGGTGCTTTTCGGCAAATTGCCGTGCTTTTTCTTCGCCCATAGCCATCAAAGCGGTGGCCAGTG
>CABUAP010000187.1 GCA_902489675.1 uncultured Azospirillum sp.
TATTGTAAGTCAATGAAAAATATAAGTTTTTATAACTTTATGTAAGTTCTTATAATAGACAAAATTTCAAACTCTTAATCAGTGGGTCTGGGGTTCGAGCCCCCACGCGCCTACCACTTGAAAAACAAAACCTCCGAAATTTCCGGAGGTTTTGTTTTTTTGTTTATATCAGAAGAACCGGGATCAGTTCCCTATGCCGGAAAAGCCCATAAACGCCATGGAAAGCAGGGCGGCAGTGATGAGGGCAATCGGCGCGCCGCGGACTGATTGCGGCAAGGCGTCCAAATTTTGATTGGTACGTTCCCTCAAACCGGCCATCAGGATAATGGCTAAAGTGAAGCCGGCGGCATTGGCCAGGCCGAAGCAGACCGACAGGGACAGAGAAAATCCTTTTTGGATGGCGAGAATTGCCACGCCCAAAACTGCGCAATTGGTGGTAATAAGCGGCAAGTAGATGCCAAGCGCCTGATAAAGAGCCGGCGAAACTTTTCTGATGATAATTTCGACCATCTGTACCAAGGCGGCAATCACCAAGATGAAAACAACGGTATTCATAAATTCCAGGTGATGGGGAACCAGCAGCCGGTAGTAGATCAGATAAGTGGCAATTGAGGAAATGGTCATGACGAACATGACAGCCAAGCCCATGCCGACGGCAGTAGAGATTTTTTTAGATACGCCCAAAAACGGACAGATGCCCAAAAACTGCGACAGAACAATATTATTTACCAAAATGGCTGATATAAAGATCATGGTAATACTCATTTATTTTGCTCCCCGCAGACGGTTAAACGACATAATCAGCCCAGCCAGCGCCAGAAATGCCCCCGGCGGCATAATAAACAGCAAAACGGGATAGCCGTCTTCGCCGATAAAACTGTGGCCGAGCAGGCTGCCGGCGCCCAAAATTTCGCGGACAGAGCCAAGCAGTGCCAATGCCAAGATAAAACCGATCCCCATTCCGAGCGCATCAAGAAATGATTGAAAAATGTTATTTTTGGAAGCAAAGGCTTCTGCCCGGCCGAGGATGATGCAGTTGACGACAATCAGCGGAATATAAATGCCGAGTTTGGCGTGCAGTGCCGGGAGATTGGCCGCCATCATCATGTCAATAACGGTTACGATCGAGGCAATCAAAACAATATAGCAGGGGATGCGCACCATTGCCGGAATCAGATTTTTCAAAAGAGAGATTACGCAGTTGGAAAGAATGAGAGTAAAGGCCGTGGCAATACCCATGCCGAGAGCATTTTCCAAAGAGGTGGTTACCCCCAAGGTGGGACACATTCCCAGCATCATGACGAAAACCGGATTTTCGCGGATAATACCGCGGGTGAGATTTGATAAGCTGCCGTTATTCTTCATGGCCTGTCGCTCCTGTATTGAATTTCTTATAGGTTTGAACCGCCTTTTCAACGGCATCGATGACCGCTTTGGAACTGATGGTGGCACCGGTGACGGCATCAATTTCTCCGCCGTCTTTTTTTAGTTTGATGGTATCGTAATATGAATTGAGCCCGATAAACTGTCCGGCGAATTTATTTTCTGTAATTTTGGTTCCCAGTCCCGGTGTTTCTTTTTGTTCGATGACTTTATAGCCGGTGATGGTTCCGTCCATCAGCATTCCCACGATCAATTCGATTTTGCCGCCAAATCCGTTGTCGGAAAAGGTTTTGATCGCAACAGAGGTGATGATGCCGTTTTCCCGAGCCGGGTAAAGTTCCAGTTTATATTTGCCGCCCGGCGTTGTAACCGCTGTTTTTTCCGCAAAGGGGTTATTGTCAAACGAACCGACAACTTCGCGGATGGCATCAAGTGTTTTTTGGTCTTTGGCACGGGCAATCGGCTCTTTGGTGATTTGGTAGACATAACCGAGCGCGGCGGCAGATAAAACGGCAACAGCCAGTAGGGCAAAGATCATATTGAATAAAGACGATTTTATCGGTTTCATTTATTTTCTCCCGGTGCCGAAAATACGCGGATGGGCATAGCGGTCAATCAACGGTACAAAGGCATTCATAATCAGGATGGCAAAGGAAACGCCTTCCGGATAAGAGCTGTAACGGCGGATGACAAAGGTGAGGATACCGCAGCCTACGGCGAAAATGATTTTTCCTTTTCTGCTCATCGGTGAAGTGGTGTAGTCTGTCGCCATGAAAAAGGCGCCGAGCAGCAGTCCGCCCGCGGCTCAACCGATGGCGAACCGGTATGCAGCCAGCAGATGCCGGTAAGGATTAAAAAAGTACCGAGGTAACAAAGCGGGATATGCCACGAGATGACTTTTCGGTATAAAAGATAAAGGCCTCCCGCCAGCAGCGCCAGGGCAGAAACTTCGCCCATCGAACCGCCGGTATAACCTAAAAACATTTCCAAATAATCGGGCAATTCGCTCATTTTTTCGGTCAGCTGCGTGGCGGAGCTTGAGGCATCAATATGTTTGATGATTCCAAGTGTGGTAGCCGAAGTAGTTACGTCGGTGTTCATAAAATCGAACAAATGCGGGCGCACCCAGGTTGTCATCTGCACCGGAAAAGAAATAAAAAGAAATACACGGCCGACAAGTGCCGGGTTGAATAGGTTTTTGCCAATGCCGCCAAATGCTGTTTTGGTGATGACAATGGCGACAAAACAGCCGATCAGCGTCATCCACACCGGCATATTGCAAGGCAGGTTATAGGCCAGCAAAAGGCCGGTGACCACGGCGGACAGGTCGCGGGTGGCCGGTGGTGTTTTTAACCACCATTTGGAACCGGCATATTCAAAAAAGACACAGCCGGCAACGGCGGTTGCCATGGTTATGACGGCGGCCATCCCAAACAACGCGACGGCGGCCAGACCGGCGGGAATGAGCGCAATAATGAC
>CABUAP010000188.1 GCA_902489675.1 uncultured Azospirillum sp.
AACCCGCCGCTGGCATATTTGAATTCCACATCATTTTTCATTTTATGTTCCTTTCTTAAACTTCGGAGCAACCCCGTGTCGCCCCTTGATATGTTTGTTTTTGCTTAATATTTCTGATAAATCCAGTTATTTGTTGCGAAAAATGTTCTTTTTCAGATAAAGAAAATATGCGCTTGCAAGTTACAAAAACTTCCGTTAGACTGGCGGTGTTTGGTTGTTGGAGTTCGCCAACTCCGCTATCAATAAAAAATATCCTAACGGAAAAGATATATTCCGTTAGCCTTTGAAAGGCATATATCTCGACTTGATGTAAGGTCGGGATGCTTCCGACTATACAACAGACGTAATGTCGGAGGTTTTGCCGACGATATTACGTTAAAGGTCAGAGGATCATTTTCTTGGATTAATGATTTTGGCGACATACCCGACCACCTTTCAGGTGGTCTTTTTTTGAAAGGAAATGTCGTGCAAGAGCTGTTAGATTTTATTTCCAAAGAATGTCTGATAAAACTGGGCGAAAATCTGCACTGGGCTAGGAGAGAGCAACTGCTGGGCATTGAAGACGTCGCGAAAAAAGCCGGATGCAGCGTGGAAGACATTGACGCGCTGGAAACCGGACGCAAAGGGCTTGACCTGACGCTGGTTTGCAAGCTGTTGAAGCTTTATAAAGAGAAACTGTACATTAACGTGGAGAGCTACAATGAATGATATGCCAATTTATTATGCCAGCGATCTTAATGTGGATACATGTATGAGTATTGCCATGTTTCTTTTTGAAACCCGCCGAAACAGCGGCCTGACGATTACGGAAGCGGCAGTGCGGAGCGGACTTACCGTCAATGATATTGATGAGTTGGAAACGCAGGCTGGACGCTATAATTTCGAGAAAATTACAAAATTATTGGATTTGTATAAAACAAGACTGCCAATGTTGGCAAAAGGTTTTAAACGAATGCCACAAACGCTGGCAGATAAATATTTTGAAAATTAAAAGAAAAGCCTCATTGCTTTTGGGCAACGGGGCTTTTTCTTTGAAAGGTTTAATAATTCTGGTTACAGGGGTTCGTGGGATCTCCCGGATCGTAATCACGAGGTTCACTCTTGATACCAAGCTTTTTACTGGCCCAGATAACCGGATCGGCGACAACCGTTCCGACCAAACCGATACCAATACTCCACACACGTCCCCAACCGGACATTTCACTATCGGTCAGCCCTTCTTTGAGAATATCAGAGAAGTAGCCTCCTTCATCGTCATCATACTTTCCCATAATATTAAGTTTTAGGGGTTAGACAATTGATTTATAATAAAGATAATTGTTTACAGATGCATACGAATATTGGCTATAAAATAGTATTATCGCAAAAAATGTCAAGCCAAATCCGATTTGGAAGCAAGCTTTATTTTTTGTTTTAGTATATTGATTTTATTTCATTTATTGGCTGGACTTATGCGTTTGTTTCTGGCTTTCCCAGAAATACTAGGATTCTGGCGGCAGGCTGACCGTAACCGCTATAAGCAAGACCGGCTTCCCTACATCCGCCGCGGCCATCTGATATAATATCGGAGAAAAGACGCTATGCTTACAAAGAAAAGTTGGAGCGAAAAAAAGCAGCGATGCGAAACGGGTTTTAACCGGAGATGGTCGAAAAAGCCGTTATTTTAATTGACTTATGGCGGAAAATCAGCTTAGATTCCATTGTCAAATAACATATAGGAGTTTTATTATGAACAAAAACGAACTGATTGACAGCATGGCGGCTGAAGCCGGTATGACAAAGGCTGATACCGGAAAAGCTCTGGATGCGTTCATCGCTTCCGTTACCGCTGCTCTGAAAAAAGGCGATGAAATCCGTCTGGTCGGCTTCGGAACTTTCTCAGTTTCCAAACGTGCCGCAACAACCGCACGCAACCCGCGCACCGGTGCCGAAATCAAAGTTGCAGCGAAAAAAGTTGCCAAATTCAAGGTTGGCAAAAGCTTGCAGGATGCTGTAAACTAAACAGCCGTTACCTTAAAGAATATTACAGCCCGCCCAATCGGCGGGCATTTTTATTTCAATCACCGGTTTGTCGTGATTTCGGGCGGCGCGGACAGTCTCATAAGCCCCGCCATAATCGCAGCAGACATAAGCAATAATGAAGTCGGCATTGAGAGCCATATAGCGGTTACGAGCGGAGATGGCAAACTTGTGCGGCGCACATTCCACGACATCAGGATAGTCAAAACCATCAAAAGGAAAGATGTCGCCATAAGCATGGAGCTGGCGGGTATAAGCCGCCAATATTTGACAAAATTTTTTACAAAAGAGTATTGCAACGGCAATAAAAATATGATACATTAATGTTATCAAAAATAGATATGCAAATAATTATAAACAATTAAAACAATAAACATTATGAAAACGAAAAATTTAATCATCGGATTGTGGGTGATAATAATCGTTTTGGCTCTTCTTTGCAGTTATTTTGCATTGCTGTTGGGTTATATTTCAGAAAATGCAATGATTGCCATCAGCTCTATGGTCGGTGCGTTGGCAGGCTTTCAAATTATCAAAACTTGGCAAATTAAAGAATAAGCCTTATGGAAACAATGGAAATTATCATCCTAACAGCGACCATCGGCACGATGATTATAGCGCTTATAGGAGCATTAGCCCCCAGCAACAGCCGGTACGCTTATTGGTTCGACAAAAATTCTAAGTGTCTAGTCACTATCATGATTGTGTTATTTTTCGCAGCCGTGATTTTATGGGGCTAGTCTGAGAAACATTAAAGATTCCCCGCACAGAAACTAGAAGTTTCAGCGGGGTTTTCTTTTGCGGTGGAGAAAAGAGAACATGGTAGTAGGCA
>CABUAP010000189.1 GCA_902489675.1 uncultured Azospirillum sp.
TAAAGAAATCTTCGATTATTATAGCTTCCTTTCCAAATCAGACATAAAATCAAATATTTCTTGCATAAAGAATATTATATGCTAAAGTTTTAGTCAAGTACAATTTTTAAGGCTATCATCATGAAAAAGATTATTTTTGGTTTTGATCTCGGTATTGCTTCAATCGGTTGGGCGATCATTGAGTATGATGATGAGAATTTCGATCCCGAAACCGGGGAGATTGTTGAAGGGAAAATTATTGCTTGCGGTGTTCGCTGTTTCCCGGTGGCGGAAAATCCGAAGGATGGTTCTTCTCTGGCGATGCCGCGGCGGGAAAAGCGTCTGCTGCGCCGGATCACCCGCCGCAAAGCCAGGAGAATGCTTGGTATTAAACGTCTGTTTGTCGCCAAGGGACTGGCCGCTTCAACGACGGAATTGGAAACGCTTTATGCCGCACAAACAGGCGGCGACGTTTGGAATCTGCGGGCAGAGGCCTTGCGGCGTCCGCTGTCAAAAGAGGAACTGCTGCGAGTTTTGACTCATTTGGCAAAACATCGCGGTTTCAAGTCTTACCGTAAGGCTGCTGAAGAGGCGGACAAGGAAAGCGGCCGCATCTTGACGGCGATTACGGAAAACCGGAAGGAAGCAGCCGGTTTTCAAACGTTGGCGCAGATGATCGTTGAACGGGCCAAACATTCCGACGATCATAAAATGCGCAACTATACGCCGCAGGAAGGCGAAAACAAGGGCGTAGCCGTTTATGTCAATTCCATTCCGCGGGAAGAAATTGAAAAGGAAACAAAACTGATTTTTGAGTATCAGAAGCAATTCGGTTTGTTTACCGAGGACTTATACCGCAATTTTTGCAAGATTGCCTTCCGTTACCGGGAAGCGGGGAGTGTCGGGCACATGGTTGGCAGATGCCGGTTTGAACCGGAACAGCCGCGGGCGCCGAAAGAAGCCCCTTCGGCGGAGCTCTTCGTTGCTTTAAGCAAAATTAATAACCTGAAAGTGATCGTTGACGGTGAGCGCCGTTTTTTGGTTGAGAGTGAGCGGCAGGCTTTGCTTGAACTGTTGAAAAATACTAAGGAAGTCAAATATTCGACCATCAAAAACAAGCTATTTAAAGGCCGGGAAGTTTTCTTTGATGATATTAATTATGCGCAAAAATCGAAAAAAGGCAAAAACGGAGAGGAAAAGCCAGTAAATCCAGAAGACACGAAGTTTTATGCTATGAAAGGCTGGCATAAGCTGAAAGCTGAATTCGGTCGGCAGTGGGAGGAGGTTTGCTCAAATCTGCCGTTGCTGGATCTCGGAATGACGGCGGTTGTCTGTGAGAAAAATGATGCTGCCATAGATCGCTTTTTGATCGAAAAAGGGATGCCGGAAGAATATCGGGAAGTTTTTAAAAAGTTGATCGGCAGCGAATTTATCAATTTGTCGCTGAAAGCCCTTTATAAAATCAATCCATATCTGGCGGAAGGGCTGAAATATAACGAAGCTTGTGAAAAGGCCGGGTACGATTTCCGGGGCGACGGTACTAAACTGACGGAGAAAAAAGGTTTGCTGTTACCGCCGATCGCCGAAGATAAACTAACGACGGTGCCGGTTGTCAATCGTACGGTTGCCCAATTTCGCAAAGTATATAATGCCATGGTTCGGACATATGGCGCCCCCGATCAGGTGAATTTGGAAGTTGGCCGTGATTTGAAGAAGAGCCACGATGAGCGTAATCAGATTATGCGGCGGCAAAAGGAAAATGAAGCCGAACGACGGGAAGCCGCGGAAGAATTGGAAAAAGAAGGACTTGCCGCAAGTGGTAAAAATATGCTGAAATACCGTCTCTATCAGCAGCAAAACGGTAAATGTATCTATTCGGGAAAAGCGATTGATCTTCGTCGCCTGGATGAAAACGGTTATTGTGATATTGACCATATTATCCCTTATTCCCGTTCGCTTGACGACGGACAAAACAACAAAGCGCTTTGTCTGGCCGAAGAAAATCGCAAGAAAGGCAACAAAACACCTTATGAGTATTTGGAACCGCTCGGTCGTTGGGGGGAGTTTGAAACTATTGTCAACACGACGCCGTCGATCAATCGTTTTAAAAGAAATAATCTGTTAAACAAAACATATAAGGAAAAAGAAAACGATTTGGAATTTCGCGAGAGAAATGCTAACGATAATTCCTATATTGCTCGTTATGTCAAACAATATCTGGAAGATGCGGTTGATTTTTCCGGCAGTTTATGTGCGATCAAAAACCGAATTCAGGTGCGTACCGGTTCTTTGACCGATTATCTCCGGCATCAGTGGGGCTTGGTTAAAGATCGTAATACAAGCGACAAACATCATGCTCAGGATGCCATTGTCATCGCTTGTGCCACGCAGGGAATGGTGCAGAAATTGTCGAAGATTTCTGCAATTTTTGAAAATAAGGATATTTTTCGCCAAAAGAAAGCGGAGGAGCTCGGACATGATGAAGCGGAGGCCTGGTATAATTATATAAAAAAACAAATTCAGCAACCTTGGAGTGGTTTTCGGGCTGAAGTATTGGCTAATTTGGATAAGGTTTTTGTTTCCCGCCCGCCGCGAAAAAATGCGACCGGTTCGGCGCACAAAGACACAATTTATCCTAAAAAAGCAGAGAAGGGGAGTTTGCCGGTTCGGGGCGGAATGGCCGAAAAAGAAAATATGTTTCGGCTGGATGTTTTTATGAAAGATGAAAAATATTTCATTGTTCCGATTTATGTTGTTGATTTGGTTAATTATAAAAATTTTGTTGATGCCCCTCAGCCTTATGGATATTCAGACGGACAGCTTATAACAATAGACGAGCATTTTAAATTTATGTTTAGCCT
>CABUAP010000190.1 GCA_902489675.1 uncultured Azospirillum sp.
TATTGTTCCGTTCGGAGAACCTTTCTTATGCTGCCGATTATCTGAAAAATATGTTTGGCGCTGTAGAAACGGACGAATCTGCTTACGAGTTGTCTTATTATATTGACAATGTTGAGCTTCTGGCCTTTACCGCCGGTATCGTCCTTGCTATGCCGATTTTTAAGAAGATACTGCAAATTAAATATCCGCACAAAATTTTGCGCAGTATGGTCAATATTTGGTTGATTGTTTTATTTTTGTTGTCATCGGCGGCAATTGCGGCATCAACTTATAACCCGTTTATTTATTTCCGGTTTTGATAGTTGCCGTTTATTTAAGCCTTGAAAAAGCTCTTTGGATTTTATCCAAAGAGCTTTTTTAGATGGGTATATACTAAAACCCCCGGGTTTGGCCGGGGGGAGATATTTAAGCTTTAACCGCTTTTAGAATCACGCCGTTTTCGACGCCGATGATTTTGATTTTGTCGCCTTTTTTCAGGCCGTCTTCACATTCAACGATCCAGACGGTATCACCGATCAGCGCCTTAGAACGTCCGTCGATAACATCTTCTGCCAGCAGATAAGTTTTGCCGATATGCTGACCGGCCGGGTCGTTCAGATACTTGTACTGTTCTGAAACTTTGCTGTGTTTCATAATGCGGGAATAAAAGAACCACCCCGCTACGGCAAACACAACAGAGATTGCCCCAAAGACGATCGACTGTTCAATCGCCGTGAACTCGTAGAACATTGTTAAAACACCGGTGGCAAATGCCGAAAGTCCGAACCATACCAGATAAACTCCGGGAACGAGCAACTCCAACAAAACCAGCAGCAAACCTAAGGAGAACCACTCCATATAGTTCATGGCCGTTCTCCTTTATTTTCTTTTGGCGGAAGTGTTCTGATCGTTTAATACTTCCTTGGCGATTTCGGCAATACCGGCAATCGAACCCATAACATTGGTTGTGTCCATCGGCATCATCAACAGCTTTTGGTTGGGAGAGGTGACAATTCCCTGCAAAGCTTCGATGTATTTTTGCCCTAAGAAATAATTGAGTGATTGCGGGCTGCCCCCGGCAATGGCATCAGAAACCATTTTGGCGGCGTTTGCTTCGGCCAAGGCCAGACGTTCTCTGGCTTCTGCTTCGCGGAAAGCGGCTTCTTTTTTGGCTTCCGCAGCTAAAATGGCAGACTGCTTGTCGGCTTCGGCCGCCAGAATAACCGATTGTTTTTCGCCTTCGGCTTTCAAAATCTCGGACTGGCGGATACCTTCGGCTTCAAGCACGCTGGCGCGTTTATCGCGTTCGGCTTTCATCTGCCGCGCCATCGAATTGATCAGGTCTGCCGGCGGCGTAATATCTTTGATTTCCACACGGGTGACTTTTACGCCCCACGGGATAGTTGCTTCGTCGACGACAGCCAGCAATTTGTGGTTAATGGCATCACGTTGGGATAAAAGTTCGTCAATTTCCATGCTGCCGATGACGGTACGGATGTTGGTCATAATCAGGTTCAATATGGCAATATGTAAATCTTTGACCTGATAAGCGGCATTAGCAGCCTGCTGAATTTGGAAAAACAATACGCCGTCAACGCGGACAGTGGCGTTATCTCTGGTAATAACATCCTGAGAAGGAACATCAAGAACTTGCTCCATTCTATTGATTTTCGCGCCAACTCTCTCGACAATCGGCATAATGATATGCAGACCGGGAGTGAGGGTGCGGGTAAAACGGCCAAAACTTTCAACCGTATATTCATAGCCTTGACGAACGATGACAACAGATGTCAACAGAACGAAAAAGACAACAACTGCCAGAAAAACAGCAAATTCCATTATTTTATCTCCTTGATAAAGTTTATTAAGTTTTTACAGGATAGCGAAAAAAAACATATCAGACAATTGGCATCTTGAGTTATATACAATTGTTATGCAATTTGCGGGGAATAAAAAAACAGCCCTTTCCGTATGTCGGAAGAGCTGTTTTTTGTCGTTAGATTAAAGCGGAAGCTGTTCACAGGTTTGTTCTTTTTCAATACGCGCCTGCAGTTCTTTCTGCATTTGTCCGCGTTTGAACATAATTTCGGCCAAAAGCCGGACAAACTGCCAATAGGAGCGACCGTTTTTAGCGGGGAGCTTTAACCGATAACGTTTTTCCAGTCGAGCGGCGGCTTCTTTTACTTCTTTGGGAACCGTAAAAGGAAGCGGTGCCTGAAAGGTGCCGGCGTAGGCCTCGCAGCGGTTGAGAATGGATGCCAGTTCGTGATACATCATCGTACAGCCGCCCAAACGTTTGCCGTTGTACCATTTGCAAGCCTCATCAAGAGATTCTTCAATCACATAATATAAGGCCTGAATTGTCGGTGCCTGCTGCTGTTGGGTTAGTTGCAACCGTAAAGACAGGCGTTTGGTACAACAAAAGAGAACGGTTTTTGAACTTTCCTGCCGTTGTGCCAAGAAATGGCGGGTATTCAAAAAATGGCGGATATTTAAAATATTTTCTCCCGAATTGCGTCCTTTATCAAGCACGGTTATCATCTCGCCGGGAAAACCGACTTTGATGCAGATGTTTTTTAAATGTTCTCCTTCGGTGGTCTTATGAGTCCAGCGGCTCAGAAGACCTTTCCCACCGACACAGAGCATATGCGGCAGGCATCCGTGTTCACGGAGATGCTTGCGGGCGAGTCGCACGGCAAAGAAAGCAGAGTCGGGATCGTCGTCTATGGCAACGATGTAATCTGTTTTTTTTATTTTTCCGTTTGGGTCAAAACAATCTGTTGCTGCACGCAGGTTTTCGTGAATAAGAACGGCTGCGGCGTAATCCTTCGTTTTTT
>CABUAP010000191.1 GCA_902489675.1 uncultured Azospirillum sp.
AAGTCAACATCACCGGTTTGGGCAAAGTCAACACCCTTGACAATGACACGCTTGGGCGGGTTGAACTCGGCGGCCGCTGGGGCTTCAGCGATCAGCTCTCGGCTTACGGCTGGGCGAACTATACCTTCGGCAGCGACTATGATGCTACCACCGTTGGTTTAGGGCTGAACTACGCTTGGTAGTCATACCCCAAACAAAAACTCCCGGAAAACTTCCGGGAGTTTTTCTGTTATAGCAGATGATGTTTATTCTGCCACCGGTTTTATATGCCAAATTTTATTGGCATAATCCATCACCGCACGGTCACTCGAGAACCGGCCGATACGGGCAACATTGCGGATCGCCATTTTGGCCCATTTTTCGCGGTCGAGGTAATCGTGTTCCGCCCGGTGCAGCGCCTGATTGAATTCCGCTAAGTCGGCAAGAACCATATAATAATCGCGCGACAGCAATTCTTCATAAATCATCTTGAACAGCAGCACATATTCTTTTTCGCAAAACATATTGGAGTTGAGCGAATTCATGATGCGTTTGATGTAGTCCGAACGGTCGTAGACCTCGTGCGGTTTGTAGGAATTGTTGGTATGCATCTCGGCAATTTGTTCTTCGCGCAGGCCAAACAGATAGAAATTGTCTTCACCGACGGCCTCGCGGATTTCGATATTGGCGCCGTCATAAGTACCGACCGTCAGGGCGCCGTTTAGGGCAAATTTCATATTGCCGGTACCCGATGCCTCAAAACCGGCGGTTGAGTTTTGGATGCTGATATCTGCGGCCGGGATCAACAGCTCTGCTAAAGAAACCTTGTAATCCGGGATAAAGACAACTTTGATTTTATCGTTGACCCGCGGATCGTGGTTGACAACATCAGCCACATTGTTGATCAGCTTGATGATCAGTTTGGCAAAATTATACGACGGTGCGGCTTTGCCGGCGAAAATGTAGGTTTTCGGACAAGGCGGAACGGCATTGTCCTTGATGATTGCCAGATAATCGCCGATAACCTGCAAAATAGTCATCAACTGGCGTTTGTATTCGTGAATACGTTTGGCCTGAACAATGAAAATACTTTCGGTATTGACCGCCACTCCGGTTGTTTTGAATATCTTTTTAGCCAGCCGTTCTTTATTTTCTTTTTTGATTTTCATGAAATCGGCCATAAATTCCTGATCATCGGCAAAATCTTCGATTTGCTGCAAAAGATCCAAATCGGTAATCCATTCGTTGCCGATTTTAGAAGAAATAAGCGTAGCCAATGCGGTGTTGGCATGATACAGCCAGCGCCGCGGCGTAATGCCGTTGGTGACATTAATGAATTTTTCCGGCCACAGTTCAAAGAATTCCGGCACTAAACGAGTTTTCAACAGTTCGGAATGGATTTTGGCCACCCCGTTGACCTTAAATGAACCAACAATCGAAAGATTGGCCATTCTGATAATTTGATTGCCGCCGTCACCCGACACGATCGAAACTTTGCTCAGTTTATCCGGCCGGTCGCCGAATTTTGTTTTGGCAAATTCGATAAAGCGGCGGTTGATTTCATAAATAATTTGCAGGTGCCGCGGCAACATCCGCCCCATCATCCATGCCGGCCATACTTCCAGTGCTTCCGGCAGCAGGGTATGGTTGGTATAAGCAAAAATTTTGGTTGTCACTTCCCAAGCCGTGTTCCACGACTGACCGTAGATGTCTATCAACTGGTGCATCATTTCGGGAATAGCCAGCGCCGGATGGGTATCGTTCAGCTGAATACAGATATATTCCGGCATCCGGTGGAAGTCGTTGCTTTTTTCCAGAAAACGGCGGATAATGTCCTGAATGGCGCAGGATACAAAGAAATATTGCTGCTTTAAGCGCAGTTCTTTGCCCGATTCGATACTGTCGGACGGATACAGCACTTTGGAAATGGTTTCGTTTTCGATTTTGTCTTTTAGGGCATCAATATAACCGCCTTTGTTAAAGACATTGATATCAAGCTGTTCATCGCCTTCGGCCGAGAACAAACGCAGATAGTTGACCGATTTGCCGTTGTAGCCGACAACCGGAAAATCAAAAGGAATGCCGTAAATGTGGGTTGAATTTTTCCAGATAAAAATAGGTTCGCCGTTGGCGGCATACTGAGTTTCCACTTCGCCGTACATGGGGATGGAAATGCGGCGATCGGGGCGCGCAAACTGCCACGGAGAATCTTCGCCTTCCCAGCTGTCGGCCATCTCAACCTGATAGCCGTTTTCAAATTTTTGCTTAAACAAACCGTATTCATAGTTGATCCCGTAGCCGAAACCGGGAATGCCGAGCGAAGCCATCGAGTCTAAATAGCAGGCAGCCAGCCGTCCCAAGCCGCCGTTGCCGAGCGCCGGGTCATATTCCGTATCAAAAATTTCTTCCAGAGATTCCCATGGCCAGCCGTCTATCTTAATATTTTTCAATATATCGAAAAGCCCTAGGTTGTGTAGATTATTCTCAAGGGATCGGCCGATCAAATATTCGATCGACAGATAATATACCCGTTTGGAATTGGCCTTGTTGTAGCGGGCAATAGTCTGATACATCCGGTCCATGGCAAATTCGCGAACCGCAAGCGAAATGACTTTTAAGGCTTCTTCTTTACTGATTTCGCAGGTGCGTTTGCCGATAAAATATTTTATATAGTGTTCGATCGAAAGTTTTAGTCTGGCTTTGTCGATTTCATTTAATATAACCGAATTTTCCTTAACCATTTTGTCTCCTGTTTCCTGATAATATTGGTTTGTTTTTCAACATACGGTCAATTGTTTGAAATATCGTTAACA
>CABUAP010000192.1 GCA_902489675.1 uncultured Azospirillum sp.
TAAAGGTATGAAGTGTTGCTGAGCCTATGCCTTTATATTTAACTCTCCTAAAAACGGGGAACAGTTTATAAACCTCCGCAAGCTAACGCCCTCCTCCAAGGCAAACCTGGCGGTAGGGTTGAAATGACTTTACCTGCCTGCTGATAAGAGCATTCCCAATCCATACTTCCCCGTAAACTATGGGGTCCACTATTAGGTGCCTTTTTGTTACTACTCTAAGCAGAGCTGAGCAGGCTCAAAAGCGTAGAGCGGTATCTACGGCACCTTGGGTATTTGCTCCCCATTAAAAACAGGGATAGTCTGTAAGGCATTAAGCAAAAAAAGAAACATCTTCCACCGGAAGATGTTTCTTTTTTGATATCCACGCTTTTTGTTATTTTTCCGACGTATCCTGATCGTGCCAAGTCGATTCGAGTTTTTGCAGAAGCGCCTTGTAAATCTCGGCCGTGGCTATTCTTTCCTCTTTGGCATAATCACTCTTATCAGCATTCCGCGCAAAGGTTTCACAATGCCTTTCCAGCTCTTTTTTTAAACAAGCCTCATAATCGGGCTTTAAATAGCCGAAAAAGACCAACGAATGGAACTCTCGCAGCAAGGTATTGATTTGCACTTGTTGCAAATCGATATGTTTCTCCTTTTCCGCAATTTTTTGAGCCAAAAGGCCGCTTTCACCCAGCTGTTTGAGGAAAAGGCGTTCTTCCCGGTAAAATGATTCTTCTTGTTCCCGGCATTTGTCGCTACTTTTTTTCAAACGCAAGAAACGAACGATTTCTACAATCAAAACTATCGTTAAAATAACAATCAACGCAATTAAATAATTATCATTCATACTTTTCAATAATTTGGTTTAGGATCTATTTATAACATTTTTTATTCCCGAAAACAAGTTTTTTTATATTGCTTCAACTCCGGTCTAAATTGAAGTGTCCGCCATCGGAATTAGGCGTATCAAGGTCATATCGGACGGGGCAAACAAACGCATCGGCGGCCCCCAATATCCGGCGCCGCGGGAAATATAGAGCTTTCCTTCCGGCAATTCATATAAACCGGACAGAAAATTGTTGACCAACCGTACCGGCAGGTGAAACGGAAAAATCTGCCCGCCGTGGGTATGAGCGGAAAGCTGCAGATCAAACCCCATTCCCAGATATTCCCGTGCCTTGGTCGGATTATGCGACAGCAGAATCTTATAAGCTTCCGGCTGTGCATCTTTCAACAAATACGGATATTCCACTTGCTGCTGACGTTGACGAGGACCGTCCGACAACCCGGCAATATAAAGCGGCAGCCCGTCCACGTTTTTACCGTTTTCCGACAACCAAACCATTCCGGCCTGCTGGATATACCACTGTATCTCGACCAAACCATTATACAATTCGTGATTACCGGGAGAAAAATAAATACCATAGCGGCTGTTCAGCCGTTTCAGCTCATCTGCCTGCGCCGTCACCGCATTCATCCGGTCATCAATGATATCGCCGGGCAGCACAATGATATCCGCCTGCTGACGATTGGCCAAATCGACCATATCCGCAAACCATTTAACCGGTTTGCTGCGATCAATGTGCATATCATTTATCTGCAAAATCTTAATTTCGCGCTCCACCTTAGGGGTGTTGATCACAATTTCTTGCACACGGGGCGTTTTGATCCCTTCATACAGGGCATAAAATGACAACAGCAAAACCACCGCCAGCACAACCAAATTTGCTTTGGTCAAGGCCGCAACATTCACCGGACTCCACGCGGCAGACGGCTGTCCCCAAAATTTGGCCGCCGCATAAGAAAAGCCCCAAACAATATCGCGCAACAAAAGTACGGCAAACAATAAGAACGCAAAACCGAACAAAAAATAACCGCTTAGTGCCAATCCGTTATATACCGACCCTTCAAACCAGCCTTTAGCCCGAATGCCGCCCAAAATCGCCGGCATTGCCCACACTGCCCACAGCAACAGAAAAACTGCCGTTTTCCAAAACAGGGGAATATTATTATAACCACACAATGTTCGTGCCGTTATCAGTGCACCGACAAAAGTAATGGTAAAAAAGGCGACGATAAAATACAAAACGACCTCCTTTTGCTGCCGATGACAACGGCAGCCTATGGCAAATTAAGATGATGCGGCCGTTTTACGACGGCGATAAACTCTTTTCGGCGCCGCCTCGTCACTGGCTGCTGTCGGCTCTTCGGCCGGGGGAACAGCTACGGCTTCATCAGCTTTAGCATGGCTGATTTCAATAATTTTAAAGGATTTTCTGTTTGCTTTTACAGCATTTTTAACCGCCTCATCGGCCGTTTTTTCCGCCGCACAGGCCACAGGTTCCGCCGCAGGTTTGTTTTCGGCCGGTTGCTCGCTGGCTATTGTCGTGTTTTCCTCAGCCGACGGATTCGTTTCCTGAAGGTTTTCTGCACCGGCATTTAAACGGTTATCACCGTTTTCGACAGCATAGGCCTGACGCTGCTGGTTTTTACGTTCATTGATTTCGGTCACGATAGTGTTCGGCGTACTGGCGGAAAATTTCCGCATTCACATAGTCGTTGTTGCTTTGTGCATCTTTAGCAAAATCATTGTACCGTTTGATCAAATCAAGGGCGGTTCCGCTGATTTTTCCGGCAATGGAGTTGCTGTCGAATTTATAGTTGAGAGAGTAGATTGTGCTGTTGCTGCTGTTGTTATTATTGCTGCGATATTTATTATTTATTTTTTTCATATATGTACCATAAAAC
>CABUAP010000193.1 GCA_902489675.1 uncultured Azospirillum sp.
GCACCCCTAATGGACAGCCCAACCCGATAGACGTCCATGTCGGCAATCGCATTCGTTTGCGCAGAACGCTGCTCGGCTATTCGCAGGAAAAGCTTGCTTCCCTGCTCGGACTGACTTTTCAGCAAGTGCAAAAATACGAACGCGGCAACAACCGTGTCGGTGCCAGCCGTTTATGGGATATCAGCAAGGTGCTGAACGTGCCGATCAATTTCTTTTACGAAGATATGGACAAAGAAGTCGCCCTGCAAAGCCCGCGTGTTTTCAGCGCCCCTGAAACGGCTTTGTGTTTTGAGGAGAACCGTGACGAAATCGACATGGATCCGATGAAACGACAGGAAACACTGGAACTGGTGAAAGCCTATTACCGAATCCCCAATCGGAAAGCTGCCAAATACCTCTTTGACTTGATCGTCACGATGTCAAAAACAACCAGTGACCGCAATACGGAAAGCGAAAACGAATAGACGCGGAAGAAATACGCGTATAACCATAATAAAAAGCTGGCGTTTTTAATGCCGGCTTTTTATTATGCAACAAAGGATATTCAGTAAAGGAAATAACAAATTATGAGCTTTCTTTTTACCAGCGAGGCGGTTTCCGCCGGACACCCGGACAAAGTCTGCGACCAAATATCAGATACTCTGCTTGACCTCTTTTTAACCAGAGATCCCTTTGCTCATACCGCAATCGAAGCTCTGGCCACCACCAACAAAGTTGTTCTTGCCGGCGAAACATTGGGAAACAATCTGCCCCAAACCGAAGAAATTGAACATACGGTACGTTCTCTGATTAAACAAATCGGCTATAATCAGTCCGGCTTTAATTATAAAAATGTGGAAATTACCAATCTGCTGCATTGGCAATCCGCGGATATCGCCGCCGGGATCAAAGACTGCGGCGCCGGCGATCAGGGCATTATGTTCGGTTACGCCAAAAAAGAACCGGGTTTTGACAGCCAATATATGCCGCTTGCCATCTGGCTGGCCAACCGGCTGCTGCTCAATCTGCGACAGGCAGCCCTGCCCGGACTGGAACCCGATGCCAAAGCCCAAATTACACTTGAATATAATGAGCACGGACAAGCTAACAAAATTCGCTCCATTGTCCTTTCCAGCCAGCATCAAGAAAACCTGTCAACAGCAGAAGTTCGTGACATGGTGATGCCGGTTATCCTTCAAAGTATGCCGGAAGAACTGTTATCTGCTCAAACTCAATATCTGATCAATCCGGCCGGCCGTTTTGTGATCGGCGGCCCGGACGGCGACTGCGGCCTGACCGGACGTAAAATTATTGTTGATACTTACGGCGGCTATGCCCCGCACGGCGGCGGTGCCTTTTCGGGTAAAGACCCCAGCAAGGTGGACCGGTCGGCGGCCTATATGATGCGCTATTTGGCCAAAAATATCGTTGCCGCCGGATTGGCAGACGAATGCCTGCTGCAAATATCTTATGCCATCGGAAGAGCAGATCCGCTGTCGCTGTTTATTGACTGCAAAGGATCGGCCAAAGTCGATGAAAAAGCGTTATTACAAACCATTCGAGAACTGACAGACCTCTCACCCCGCGGCATCATCAACCGCCTGCAACTCTCCCGGCCGATATATACGCCGACTGCGGCTTACGGACATTTTGGCCGCCAACCGGGGACAAACGGAGAATTTTCCTGGGAACAAACCGATTTTAGTAAGGAACTAGCCTCATGTTTTTAGACGACAAACCTCATTTTTTCGGCCGCCGAAAAGGCCGCAGAATCCGCAAAGCCAAAACCGCACTGTTGGAAGATTTTTTGCCTCAAATAACGCTTGATACCAAAAATCCGCTCCGGTTTGGCATCACCCCTCAAAAGGTCTGCCTGGAAATCGGCTTCGGCGATGGTGCGCACTTGGCCGGTATTGCCGCTATCCATCCCGAAAACGGCTATATCGGCGCAGAAGTTTTTCAAAACGGCGTTGCCAACCTGCTGAGCCTGATCACCGGCATCAAGGAAGGGGCGGAAATCAGCGATAACATCAGCCTGCTGCCGGAGAGAACAGACAACATCAGGGTTTATAGCGATGATATCCGCCTTTTGTTCCCGCTGCTGCCCGATTCTTCCATCGACGAAATATTTTTGCTGTTTCCCGATCCGTGGCCCAAAAAGCGTCATGCCAACCGCCGTTTTGTAAACTGTGAGAACTTGCAGCAGCTGGCGCGGATCTTAAAAACCGGCGGCAAATTGTTAATTGCGACCGACCACCCGGTTTATAAAAGATGGACGTTAAGGCAGATGCACGAAGACAAAAATTTTCGCTGGACCGCTGCCTGCGGCAACGATTGGAAACATGAACCTGCCGATTGGGTCAAAACCAAATACCAGCAAAAAGCATTACGGGAAGGCCGCCGCCCTGTCTTTTTGGAATATGAGAAAAAATAAAAAGCACCTCACCGGCTCAGCCGACGGTTTTAATGATACAAAAAAGCTCCGGGAAACCGGAGTTTTTCTATACTATACCCAACTTATCTGCCAACAGAAACCTGCGGTAAAAAAAGGATCCTTTTTTTACAACACATATATAGTATAATTTTCCGTTTCCAAAAGCAATAATTAATTATTTTTATCAAAATGTTAGTTACTCATTCGTTGGTCACAAAAATTGCGGCACAAAAAGGATCGATAAAAAGAAGCGTTTTTGAGGATAACGGTATAAATTGTTCAATAACTATTTTAGAGGACTAAATATA